>MWBE01000029.1 GCA_002068915.1 Parcubacteria group bacterium ADurb.Bin326 | reverse complement strand
ATCCTTTCGGGATTTTCTTGTTGAGCGTATTTTTCGGCTTGGTTGGCATCTTTTAGAAAGCCATGCTTACTTTTGATGCGGTTGAAGATTTGGAAATTTCTGGAACAGTAGTGGAGGTTGATTCAATTGGAACTATTAGTCAAGGGGTAGTTAGTTATAATGCTAAGATTGCTTTTGATACGCAGGACCAAAGGATTAAGCCAGGCATGAGCGTGTCGGCCACCATTATTACAGAAATTAAGCAAGACGTATTAATTGTTAGTAATTCGGCTATTAAGACACAAAATAGCCAGAGCTATGTTGAGAAGTTTGAGAATGAAATTACTGATAGCAATGCCTATAGTCAAGGAGTAGAGGCGACAACCGATCCCGTGGCAATAGCTATAGAGGTTGGTATTTCTAATGACTCTTATACGGAAGTCGTTTCCGGATTGAGTGAAGGAGATCAGATTATTCTTAAGAAAACCTCCTCAACGGGAACAACCAAAACTTCTTCAGGCAATAGTTCTGCCGCTACTCCAAACATCATGCAAAGCCTCAGTAGCAGTTCGCGCATGAGCGGAGGAATGCCACCAAGGTAACTTCAGTTATGATAGAGACCAAAAACATAACTAAAATTTATAAGACTGGAGATATAGAATTCGAAGCTTTAAAAGGTGTTAGTTTTAAGATAGAAGATGGAGAGTATGTGGCTATTATGGGTCCTTCTGGCTCGGGCAAATCCACCTTAATGCACATTCTGGGAGCACTTGATACTCCGACAAGCGGATTATATTTTCTCGATGGTAGAGATGTTTCCACTTTTTCCGAAGATGAATTGGCCGATATTCGCAGAGAAAAAATCGGTTTTGTATTTCAAGCTTTTAATTTATTGAAACGCGCTACCGTTCTACGTAATGTGATGTTGCCCTTGATTTATGAGGGTATTTCTCCCGAGAAAAGAGAAGAGCGCGCGCGTCGATCATTAGAAGCGGCGGGACTCGAAGCAAGTCACTTTGACCATCTCTCCAACCAATTGTCCGGCGGACAAATACAGAGGGTAGCTATTGCCCGCGCCTTAGTTAATGATCCATCCTTGATTCTTGCTGATGAACCTACTGGCAATTTGGATACGGTTACCGGAGAGAAGGTTTTAGAAACCTTTAGAAAATTAAATGAAGAGAAGGGCAGAACGATCATTCTTATTACTCACGAATCCGATGTAGCAGAACATGCCGATAGGATCATAGTAATCAGGGATGGTCGAATAGTCTCGGATAAAAATAATAAGCACTAGTCCTATGAAAATATCCGACATTTTTGAAGAGACATATTCGGCTTTACTCTCCAATAAAGGCCGTTCCGGACTAACTATTTTAGGAATTGTCATCGGTATTTCTTCTGTAATTGCCATGTTATCGATTGGGCAAGGAGCGCAAAGTTCTATTCAGTCTAGCGTGGAATCAATTGGATCGAATATGATAAGCGTTATGCCTGGAGTACAGTGCGGTGCTGGAACTTTTATCTCAGGCGGAAGAGGCAGCGCCAAGTCGTTAACCCTCGATGATGCCGAAGCTATTGCCAGTGAATTATCCGGAATCAGTAATGTTTCCCCGGAGATTTCCGGCCGTTACCAGGTAACAGCTAAAGGCTCAAATACCAACACTCAAATAATCGGAGTCGTGCAGGATTACGCTTCGGTGCATAACGTTACGATTAGTGAAGGAATTTTTATTACTCAGCAGGACAATGCCTCCGGCAATAAAGTGGCAGTATTGGGACCGTCGGTGGTTGAAGATTTATTTGGCGAGGACGCTACTGACATTGTCGGCCAGACCATTCGCATTAATCAGATGAATTTTAAAATTATTGGCATTACTCAATCAAAAGGAGGCACTGGTTTTGGTTCAGCGGATGATATGATTTTTATTCCGCTTGCCACGGCCCAAAGACACTTTTCTGGAGATAAATACCTTACTGGTATCAGCGTTTCAGCCTCTTCTAACGAAGTAATGGATCAAGTTCAGCAAGATATTACGGATTTATTATTGGAGCGACACAATAAAACTACGGACACGGCTGATTTTAATGTTATTAATCAAGCTGATATAGCCGCAACTGCTGGTAGCATAGCTCAAGTGTTTACAATATTACTGGGATCTGTAGCCGGCATCTCTCTAATTGTTGGTGGTATCGGTATCATGAACATGATGTTAACTAATGTAACTGAACGTACCAAAGAGATTGGTTTGCGTAAAGCTATCGGAGCCAAAAGCAGCGATATTTCCAAGCAGTTTTTGGTGGAATCGGTCAGCCTTACTTTCTTGGGAGGTATTATCGGCATAATAATAGGTTGGCTGGTTGCATTTGGGTTGTCTTATTTTGGCCTAATAGAAACCAAGGTCGCGCTGTCTTCAGTATTGCTTGCTTTTGGCGTATCAGCGGCGATTGGTATTGTTTTTGGATATTATCCCGCCAAAAGAGCGGCTAAGCTCAATCCTATTGATGCTCTTAGATTCGAGTAGTTAGATTTAAAGCAGATTTAAACTTAAACATTAATAATAAATAAAAAAAGATTATGAAAAAGTTTATCCCCCTTATTGTTTTGGTGGCTATCGTTATTGCTGCCGCGTCTTTCTTCGGTGGCATGCAATATGCTAATGCCAAAGGCCCGCAGTCCGGCCGTGGCGATTTTCAGAACGGATCAGGATTGCAGAATCGTAGTTTTGCCAACGGCGATAAGCAAATGGAAGCAAGAAATAATATGGCCATGGGAGAGATTTTATCCAAAGATGATCAAAGCTTGACAATTAAGTTGACTAATGGAGGCTCAAAAATAGTGTTTTTTTCTAGCTCCACCGAAATTGGCAAAGAAGTTTCGGCCAGTATTCAAGATTTAGAGGTTGGCAAAGCAGTTACTGCTAGCGGAGCCGCTAACGATGATGGAAGCATTGTTGCTAAAACCATCCAATTAAGGGACTCGCTTCCCTTAATGAACGGTCAGGGTCCAGTCCCGGAGACTCAACGGTAGAGAACCCTTGCCAAATCCGATTTTTTATGCTATTATGGTTTCAGGCAATTGAAGCCGTCCGGAAGAAACTGCCGGAGGAAAGATAATAAAATAAATTATGCCAAATAAGAAATCGGCAGCCAAAGCTCTGAAGCAGAGTGTAAAGCGCGCTGTCAGAAACTACAAAGTCAAGCGAGCAGTCAAGGATATCATCAAAGATTCCAAAAAACTGATTGAGACTAAAGAAAAGCAGGCAGCCGAGAAAGTCAAACAAGCTGTTAAGCTGTTAGACAAGGCCGCAGCTAAAAAAGTCATCAAGAAAAACACTGCTGCCAGGAAGAAATCAAGGTTAATGAAGAAACTCAATTCAATCATGAAATAATCCGGCTCCCCGCTATCGGCGGGGAGTTTTAGTATTATATGGAGTTAAGTAAAATTCTGGCCGACCAGCCAGCTTATAGAAAAAAGCAAATACAAGAAGCTGTTTACAAACAGTTAATTTCTGATTGGGACGAGGCCCTGACTTTGCCCAAGGACTTGCGCGATACGCTAAAGACGGAAATGCCTTTGGCGATACCGGCGGAAATTATCAATGAGGGTCGAGCGCGCAAGGCTCTGATTACTTTAAATGATGGCTTGCAAATAGAGGCAGTATTAATAACTAATCGCGATGGTCGTCATACAGTTTGTGTTTCCTCGCAAGTCGGCTGTCCGATGGCCTGTACTTTTTGCGCTACTGGAAAAATGGGATTCAAGCGCAACTTAACAGCCCAAGAAATAGTCAGTCAAGTATTGTTGTTTGCTAGAGAATTGAAAAAGTCAGAAGATCGAGTTGATAATGTGGTGTTTATGGGGATGGGTGAACCATTACTTAATTTGTATAGCGTTTTGGAAACTATTGAGCTAATTAATTCGCCGGAAGGTTTGGAAATCGGAGCGCGTTCTATTTCTATCTCCACTTGTGGCATGCCAGAGGGAATTAGGGAAATTATAGAATTCCCTTTGCAAATCAATCTGGCGATTTCTTTGCATGCGCCCAATGATGAATTGCGATCCGAATTAATGCCAGTAGCTTCCCAGTACTCAATCAAGGAAATTTGGCGCGAGCTGAAAAATTATCTTGCTGCCAAGAAGCGCAAGGTCATGCTTGAATATGTGATGATTGATAATGTTAATGATAACGAACTGTATGCGGAGGAATTGGCTGGCCTAGTAGCGGAATTGCCTAAAGGATTGACTATGATTAACTTGATACCATATAATCCAACCGGCAAATATCGGCCGTCGCCAAAAAATCAGATTCAGAAGTTTAAGCAAGTTTTGGAAGAACATGGATTAGAAGTGATTGTGCGTGAGTCTTTGGGCGGAAGCATTGCTGGCGCTTGCGGACAACTAGCTACAAAAAAATAAAAGTATAAAAAACACCCGATATTTTCTCGGATGTTTTTGTTTAAGAATTTTTAGCAACCAATAGATCAAATAAGATTTCTGGATTTTTGGCTCCTGATTTGAGTTGTTTTTCTATTTCTATTAGTTGATTGTTGATATTAATCAATTGTTTTAAACTGAAGTTTTTAGCGCTGGCCATATTTTTTTGCGCCACATAAGGATGGACTCCTATTTTTGTAGCCAGAGATGCGGCCGTTGTACGAGGATTTTCTTCCAGTTCGGCTTTTAGTTTGAGCAAGGTCTTGAACTGCCAAGAAATGCTGGCCAGTAGCGCCAAGGGTTGGTTACCGGAAAGCAGTTGATCAGAAATTAGCTTAAGCGCCAGTTGTCTGTTTTTGTTTGCCAGAGCATCGGTCAGCTTAAAAACGTCGTCATCAAACTTGGCCTTGACCAAGTTTTTTATGTCAGCCGACTTAATGGATTCCCCATTTTTATAAGCTTTCAGTTTGGCTAGCTCCAAAGTAATTTGTGTCAGGTCTCCGCCCGTTAAGTTTATTAGCTCAGTAATTGCCGGACCCTCTATTTTTATTTTTTCCGTCTGACAGTATTTGTTAATCCAAGCCGGCAAGTCGCGTCCTTTGGGCGGGTTGCATTCCCAAGAGTATTTTTGTCCTTTGAGATGATTGAAGAGAGCGTCTTTTTGTGGGATTTTTTTGGCGTCCTCAAATACGTCGAAGAATAGTAAATTGTTTTCAATTGAAGCCTCGCGCGTTTTGACGAATTCCGCTATTTGATCGCGCAATTTTTTACGTCCAGCGGTCATCTCTGACATTATTCCGGAGACAATAATTAATTTCTTGTCACTCAGAAAGGGGACAGTTAAAGCTTCCTGCGTGAAACGGTCGTAATCTAGGCCGTCGGCAAAAATGCGGACGACATTAAGTCCGCCCTTGTCTTTTTTGGCGACAAATCCCGTTTCTAGTTCCCTGAGTTTTTCACGGCAAAGATGAATGTCTGTGCCGTAGATGTGGAATATCATAACAGGGGTATTTTAGCTGATTTTGTAGATAAATTCAAACATCAAAAAAACCGCCTTTTGGCGGCTTTTAAGTCTGTTGTTTATTTGTTTATGCTAATTTATTCACATTCATTCGACCGCAATCAATATCGCTGGCCAGCTTCCACAAAACTTCAAAAAATAATCCATAGCTTTCAGCAACTTGCTGGTTATAAATAACAAAGCTAGTAACCGGATCGCCAAACAAGTTTAAGTTAACAATATTCGGCCAAATATTAGTATTAACTAGCCCAGTAAACATGCCGGGCAAAAGTCGATAGTGAAAATTCGCCCTTTCTTTTTTAAAGTTTTCTAAGTATGTGCATTGTTCTAAACTGCCGATATATCTGATGATAATTTTTTTGTCGTCACGAATGCTTTCATAGTTGGTTAGAGCGCCGCCCATTTCTTTGGAAAAGTGATCACCTTGTCCGCCGATTATTCTCAGTTCAGCCCCGACGCTAGCTTTTTCAATCAAATTAAACTCATTAGCAATCCACGATTCATTGCCCACAAAGGTTTCGGTTTTTTGTTCTTCAGGAAGGCGAGAAATGTTTTTTAGTCTTTCGGTGGTTTCCTGGGCAATAAGCTGTTGCAGGGAAATTAGGCGAGTAATGGTTTCGGGGTTCTTGGCAATAAATTTCTTTCGGCCTCGCTTAATAATATGTTGAATTAACCCTTTTTCTTCCAGTTTATTTAAGGAATCATAAACATATTGGCCGTGTAATCCGGTCTCATTGATGATTTTTGAGCTACCAACTTCACCCAAAACGAATAGCGAAAGATAAACGGTCGCTTCCTTTTCATTGAGGCCTAAAGCGGTTAAATTCTTAATTATTCGGTTTTTTTCCTTTTCATCAAGCATTTTTGATATTTAGTCAAAATTTGTATATTTTTATCATAACATATATCAAAATATTAGTAAATAGCCTATTTTAAAGGGCTATTTTTTATCATTTTATCATCATAATATATTGACAAAATAAGGAAGTTGTGCTATATTTATATATTAAGATGAAAAATAAGTAATCTTAATATCGCACATTAAAACAACAACAAGGAGATAGAGAAATGAAGATTCTAGTAGTTGACGACAATGCCCAGAACTTAATTGAGGTCTTTGAGGTGTTGACGGCGGCCGGCCATGAGGTGACGTTGGCTTGCTGTCCCGACGACTTATTGTCGTTGGACAACTCCTTTAAAATCGTCCAGAAAATGGACGGGGTTATCACGGACGTGTATATGCCCGTCCGTGGTGCCTCCGGCCTTGGCCCGCACCTGCCAAGTCCGGACGAATTGGAGGGGGTATTTGTGGAGGCGGCGGCAAAGGCGAAATGGCAGCGCTTCACCGAGATTATGATCTCGGCGGGGCAGGTCCAGACCGCTGCCGAGCTCGAGGGGTCGGCGGATAACCCGACCGGCGTGTTGGTCGCTGCTCTTGCCCAGTCGAAAGGAGTTCCTGTGGTGTTCTGTTCTTCGGAGAAGCGCCACGGCCCGAAGATCGGCTGGCTAGAGCAGCTGTGGCAATACGGCGGTCATGACGTCGTGGTCAATCACGACGAAAAAAAGGACTGGCTCTCTGCAGCCAGGATGATCGAAATGGAGAGAAGTAGGGCGCCGAAAATTTAATTTTCGGTGTCCTATAGAGGTCAGTGGCGGGCCTCGAATAAAGATATCGTCACGAGTTCTTGCTGTCACAGGCGAGTTGTCCGAAAACGACCACGGATGTAAAAGCACGGGTAGGTGAGTTTGGTTCACCAGATTCTCACTCTAATAAAAAAATCGGCGAGGCTTGTGCGGCTGTGCACTTGGTTACAGTTTGTCCGTTCTGAAGAAAAACGGACTTTTTTATTTGATCAAAAAAACCGCCTTATCAGAGGTTTTTTTAATTAGATGTCCTTGGGATTATACAGCTTAGCAAATTTTTTGATATTAATGTGAAGATTTATTTTTGTCATTTCTTTTTTTGTAAACCATCCTATGGCTATGGCCTCTTCTGTTATCTTGAAGTTTTCAGATTTAAGTTTGACTGAATAAGCAAGAAAAAGGCGATTGATTAATTCTCCCTTTTTCTCTACTTCCTGAGACCAAACGCAAGCTGGCCTATCAGAAATCTTCGCCGGTGTAGCCCCTAATTCCTCCTTAAGTTCGCGCTTAAGACATTGTTCTGGGGTTTCTCCAGAGTCCATGCCACCGCCCGGTAATTCCCAGCGTCCATCCGGCTCTTGAACTAGTAACACCTTACCTTTTTTGATTACTAAAGCCTTAATAGAAACTCTGTAAAAAGTTTTTTGCATAAATTACATCTTAATTTTTTCTGTCTCGCCCCAATTATCTCCTGCGGAAATCTCCACTTCAATCGGCGCGCGCAATTTCATGACCGAACACATCGCTTCATCAATGAAGTTGGCGACTTTTTTGATTTCTTTTTCCGGCACTTCAAACACAAGCTCGTCGTGTACTTGCAGAATCATCTTGGATTTCGGACTGACTTCCGAAAGTTCTTTATTAATTTTAATCATCGCCAATTTAATCAAATCAGCGGCAGTGCCTTGTATCGGCATGTTGACTGCCATACGCTCGGCAGAGTTGCGTACTTGGCTGATGTTGGAATTAATTTCCGGAATGAAACGGCGACGGCCATAAAGGGTTTCTACATAGCCTTTGTCGCGCGCAATTTCCACTGTTTCATCCAACCATTTTTTGACTTCTTTGAATGTATTGAAATATTTGAAAATGAATTGTTGCGCTTCGGTGTTGCTGATGCCGGTGCGTGAAGCAAGTCCCCAAGCACCCATGCCATAAAGCACGCCGAAGTTGACTTCCTTGGCGGTACGGCGGATTTCTTTGGTTACCTCGCTCGGCTTGATGCCGTGGATAATCGCTGCAGTCATAGTGTGGATGTCGCCACCGGAATTAAAGATCTCCAACATCCTCTGATCATTGGCCAGTGAGGCGATGATGCGCAGTTCAATCTGAGAATAATCAGCTTTAACAATTTTAAATCCGTCTTCGGCAATGAAGGCGCGACGAATTGGTCCGCCCAACTCGCTTCTGATGGGAATATTTTGCAGGTTCGGCTCTGATGATGACAGTCGGCCGGTAGCCGTCACTGTTTGATTGAAGGAAGTATGAATTCGACCATCAACTTTGCTTTCCAATTCCGGCAGAGCGTCAAGGTAAGTCGATTTTAATTTTGATAATTCGCGGAATTCAATAATCAGGTCAATGATTTCGTGCTGGCCCTGCAATTTTTCTAACTCTCCGGCGGCAGTAGAAATTCCGGTTTTAGTTTTACCAATGCCGGCAGTAGAAATTTCCAACTTATCAAACAATATTTCTTTGAGTTGTTTGGGACTAGCCAAATTAAACTCTTCTCCCGCCATCTTCCAAGCCTTCTTTTCAATTGTCTTGATGCGTTTGGCAAAATCAGCCGATAATTCTTTTAGCGATTTATTATCAATCTTTACGCCATTTCTCTCAATTTCTGCCAGCACCTCAACGAGTGGCATTTCCAATTCATTAAACAAACCCAAGAGATTTTCTTTTTCCAATTCTACGGAAAATTTTTCAAACAAGCGATATGAGAGATCAGCGTCTTCACAAGCATACCAACTAATTTTTTCTAGAGGCACTTCTGCCATCGTGATTTGTCCCTTGCCCTTGCCAATCAAGTCTTCGATTGGTTGCATCTGGTAGCCGAATTTCACAAAAGCCAGAGTGTCTAAGCTGTGCTGGCGATGTCCGGCATTGAGCAGGTATGAAGCAACCATAGTATCAAAATGCAGACCATTGATTTTTCCAAGATTTTTTTTGTCGCCCAGCCACAGGGACATTATTTCAATATCAAATTTCAAATTATGCCCGATTTTTTTGACATTTTTGTCAGCAAAAAATTTGATTAAGTCCTCTTTAATTGTTTTTGCTAGCTCTACCGGCAGATAATAGGCTTGACCAGCCTGCCAACAAAAAGAAATGCCGATTAATTTATTATCAAAAGGATTTAAGCCATCGGTTTCCGTATCAAAACAAACAAATTCTTGTTGGTTTAGTTCTTTCAAGAAAGATTTAAGATTTTTTTCTGTGACAGTCTGGTAGTTCTGTTCGCCGATTTTTTTGCTGACCGATTTGGCTTGCTCCGGTTTTTCAGATTCAGATTTTTCTTTGGGCGCAAACAAATCTCCTTGTCCGACCGGCACGGCAAAACCAGCTTTGGCCAGTGTTGCCACTTGGCTCATCAGGCGTTTGAAGCCGAGCTCCATAAACAAGGTTGCCACCTTGTCTTGATCAAAGCCTTTGAAACGGCAATCCAACAATTTAAAATCAATCGGCGCATCCAGAATTATTGTTGCCAACTTTTTCGACATCAAAGCCTGTTCTTTTTGTTCTACTAACATCTCTCGCACACGGTCGCGTATTTTGTCAGAATTTATATTTTTGTACACTCCTTCCAGCGAACCAAAATTAAGTAATAAATCAATCGCGCCCTTCTCTCCAATGCCCTTAACGCCGGGAATATTGTCTGAAGTATCGCCACGCAAACCCTTATAGTCAATCAATTGCTTAGGCATTAGTCCGCCGAATTTTTCCTTGACCTCTTGCTCACCATAGAGAATCGTCTCCGACAACCCTTTGTGGGGGGAGAGGACTTTAGTATTGTAATCGACTAATTGCAGGCAGTCTTGGTCGCCGGTGAGAATGATCGTTTCAATATCGGGACGGTCCACTGATTTCAGGGTGGCAACCGTGCCAATTAAATCGTCAGCTTCATAGCCGGCCAACTCGAATACAGGCACATCAAAAGAACGGACCACTTCTTTGACTAGAGGAATTTGTTCGTATAACTCATCAGGCGCTTTGACGCGAGTCGCTTTGTATTCGACATATTCTTCATGTCGAAAAGTTTTTTCTTTGCGATCAAAACAAGCCGCCACATAATCGGGCTTTAGGTCTTTGACGGCTTTGAGAAAAATCGTAGTAAAGCCATAGACGGCGTTGGTCGGGCGGCCTTGGGAATCGCTAAGCGGTGGTAAGGCATGAAAAGCCCGATGAATCAGGGCGTTGGAGTCTATTATTAGCAGTTTTTCCTTCTTTTGGCTCATAAAATAGTGGTAAAAGTTGAGTTAATTATAGTCTTTTTCAGGCTTTAATACAAACTTAGAAAACCGTCTTTTATTGACTTATATTAGTATTAAATGGTAGTCTGAGTTGATGTCAAGTAAGCGCTTGGCACGTAACTTGGGCACATTAACATCCTGAGAAAGGAGAGTAGCTATGACGGGCAGAGTAATTGGTGTCATTTCTGACACACACAAGGACGAAAATAATGCTACGCCGCATATTATCGAGGAGTTTCGTCGGCGCGGAGTCAACATGGTTTTTCATCCTGGCGATCTGGATCGCGCGCATTTTTTGCCGCAACTCTACGGAGGCTTTGATTTGTACTATGCCTTGACCGAGGACCAGTGTGAACGGGAAGCGGACGGTAGGTGTCGTTGTCCCAAAGATGGTTTTTTTCCTCCGGCGGCCAATTGGCGCTATACCATACCGGGGCACCGCATCGTCCGCATTAACGAGGAGTTGTACTATCTGGGGCATAAATTGCCATTCGACTTCTTCCTCAATGTTACCGAAAAGGATTTTGATGAGCGGCTGCATCGCATCAGATTGGCTAACGATGGTCTGCGTTGGATTTTCGGCGGTCATACGCATTTCCAGACTTACCGTCAGGGTCGATTGGCGTCGCTCATCAATCCCGGCGCCGCTTGTGGCGCGATTAATTGGGGTTATGAGTTTGCTGTTCTCTACGAGGATAAAGGGGAGGTTGTTTTTGGTCGTATCATGCCGACCCCGCCTCAGGGCGAACCCTTCACTGTTGGCGTGATTTCCGATAGCCTCAACGTTTCCAGACTCGACACTTCGTTCTGGGGCAAGTTGCGCAATGAATTTTTTTCTCGTGGCGTCAGCCATGTGATTCATTGCGGCAACATCGCCATCGAAGACATTGGCCGTCCGGAATTAGGTGAATTCATCGTTCATTTCAATCTATTGCCGGAGCAAGTCAAGGATCTCAACGTCGGCGACATGGATTGGCAGAAGAAGCTTCCGGAGAACTGGATTTTAATCGATCCGGAAAAGCCGGTGGTTGACATTAGTGGACAGCGATTCTATGTGAAGCTAGACTTGGCGCTTGACCTTGCTGGCCTGAGCGAAATGGGCATGGACTTTTTGGCTATGAAGATCCGCAAGGACTTTCCCATGACCAACTATGTCCTGTGCGGCTTCACCAACGATGCCCTTTACCATGAAGGCCAGCAGATCCGCATCATCAATCCCGGCGATGTCAATCATGATCGCAACTTCTGTACGATCTGTTTTCCTCGGCACGAGATTACTTTCGGACACGTGCCAATCGATCCATTGCCCGCCATCTGATTTTGCTCCTTTTCTGACTCCTACGCCTTGTCGCGCTCCTCGCGGCAAGGCTTTTTTAAATAAAAAAATGGACCGTCAGCCCTTGCAGACTGCGGTCCTCTTCGTATCATAATATGGTCCTAAGACCATGTATCTTCAATCTCATGGTATTATCATGTATCAATATATAATTTAGTCCGAAGACTACTCAATGGTATGAATTATGGTTATGATATTATTATGATATGTATAATGTACTTATGATGACACCTTTTGCTCCGAAGCATTATCAGCGGGGACAAAATCCTCGATGATTATGGCTTGAGCGTTGGAGTCGTTACAAACTTCCCTCAGATTGGAAGAAAAAGACTTAGTTTGGAACGATGATGCTATCGCTAGCTTGCGCCCACGAGCATAGCAATCGTCCAGAAAGTTTGGCGTTTCGCTCAACCATTGACGACAGACTCTTTCGTAATCGGAGTCTCCCGCAAATAGTAGCAAAACGTCTTTGCTTCCCTTGGTCTTTTCCGTCAGAATCCCCAGATCTGCCTGCAAGTCAGGATCTACATCGGTTTTAGCAGTGCGTTTTCCGCTCGCATTGCTGTATTTGGGTTTACGATAGCAGATCTTGATTTGGTAGTTAGGATCGGACTTGGCTTTGGCCTCAATATCTTGTAGCTGTTTGGAAATTTTGTAAGAACTTTCCTTACAGACATAGAAGATAATTGCCTGAGGTGGCAGCTTAAACTTTCCTAAGATGGAGATCAGAACGTCGTATGCCGAGGCATTAGCGTTCAAATCGACCACGTCTTTGAGAAAGTTTTGTCCGTCCATCAAAACGATCGGGGAAGCATCAAAGAGGTTTTCTTCCGGTTCGACCACTGCTTGTAGCGGATCTCCGACAATGGTAGCAAATGACGCTCCTTTGCCGTTGCCTTTGGGACGCTCTTTGAGTTCTACTTTGAGGGTTTTGCCAATCAGACTCAGATTTACAATCTGATCGTATGTCCCATTGACGTAGTCAGGAAATACCACCAGGTCATTGTAAAATCCGATCAGCGATTGACGTCCGACCAGCGCCGGGTGTGGTTCGTCGGAATAATAAAACTTCACTTCCGCCGAAACCGTTTTACTAAAAGCAACAATATTCATCAAGACAATCTCCAAGTTGGGCCGTTAGGCCGAGTTTAAGGTACGCAAGAAGGTTACTATAACGGGTAAACCCTCTTTTGTTGAACAGAAACAGACTGCTCAATATTTTGATTATACGATATTTTATTGTTTTAGTCAATTGGGCTTGTCTTTAATATTTGTCGGTAGTCTCCTATTTTGTTAAAATATCTATATTGCCAATCATCTGACGCGGCAATATTTGTCCGTGCTTTTAAATCCGCAACTTATGTATTTACAAAGAATAGAGCTTTCCGGTTTCAAGTCTTTTGCCAATAAGACGGTTTTAGAATTTCCTGCTCCTGATAAAAAAACCAGAACTTGCGGCATTACCGCCATTGTCGGCCCCAACGGATCGGGCAAATCCAATGTGGTTGATGCAGTGCGCTGGGTGTTGGGCGAACAATCTCTTAAATTGTTGCGTGGCAAAAAAGCTACCGATGTAATTTTTTCCGGCTCCAGCAAAAAAGCGCAGATGTCTTTGGCTGAAGTTTCCCTGTATTTGAACAATGAAGATAATAGCGCTCCGATTGATTACGGCGAAGTAGTAATTACCAGAAAATTATATCGCGATGGCAGCAGTGAATACTTGCTTAACAAAGGCGAAGTGAGATTATTTGATATTGTGATGCTTTTAGCTAAGGCTAATTTCGGTCACAACACTTATTCAATCATCGGCCAAGGCATGGTTGATAAGATTGTTAATTATTCCGGACCGGAACGCAAAGAATTTTTTGATGAAGCGACTGGGGTCAAACAATATCAAATCAAACGCGACCGCAGTGTGAGCAAACTCAAAAAATCGCGTGAGAATTTAGCATCAGCCAGAACTCTGATTACAGAATTGGAGCCACATTTGAAGTCTTTGACCAGGCAAGTCAATAAATTGCGCCAACGACAGGAATTGGAAAATGAATTGCGCGGTTTGCAATCCAGATATTATGGCAGACTGTGGCGCGATTTGAGCAAGAATTATGATGAATATGCCCTTTCTTATAATACTTACGAAAAACAAAGATTGCGCTTAGAAAGCAGGATTGATGAATTCAAGGAGCGTCTAGAAGAATTATCTCAAGCCGGCAGTCGAGCCGAAGAATACGATAAGTTGCAGGAAGAGTACAACACTTCTTTATCTAAGCAGAACGAGGTAATGCGCGAGTTGGCTGTGTTGCGAGGCAAACTGGAAGTCGAGTATGCCAAAGCTGGCAAGCAGGATCTGTCATTTTTAGAAAATCGTAAGTCGAAATTAGAGCAACGTTTGCGAGAACTTACGGCCGAGAGCCGTAGCGCTAAATTGAGGTTAGAAGGCAATTCCACCAAATTAGTCGAAAAAGAGCGCTCCGCCAAAATCCTTTCTGATGAACTTTCTGTTTGGCAGAATAATCTTGATATCATGCAGGACGAATTCTATCGCTTGCGTAACGGCGGCAAATCAAGTTATTCGCAAGAAGCAGTTAAAGCCGTTTTGGGGTTAAAAAATAGGATAGCGGGCATTTGCGGTACGGTAGGAGATTTAGGCAAGGTTAAAAACAAGAGTAACGAAGCGGCCTTAGCGGCAGCGGCAGGCAATCGTCTGTCGGCCGTGGTCGTAGAAACGGATGCCGATGCTGTTGCTTGCATCAATTGGCTCAAAGAAAATCGCTTACCGGCTGTCACTTTTTTTCCGCTTAATCGTCTCAAGGAGCAATATTTGTCTAAAGAAGCTGAGGAAATCGTCGGTCAAAGCGGAGTTATCGGTTTAGCTTATGAATTAGTCAACTATGATCGGAAATATCAAAAAGTTTTTGAGCAGGTTTTTGGCAGTACGATAGTTGTCAAAGATTTGGCCGTGGCCAGAGAGATTGGCATCAATCGTGAACGCATGGTAACTCTCGACGGCGATGTTTTGGAAAAAACCGGCGTCATGAAGGGTGGATATCGTAAGCCGGAATTTTTGGTTTGGAAAGCGCTGGAAGACCAGTTTTTCCCTGAGGCTAAGATTAAGGAAATCGCGGCGCTCAAAGCTAAGCTAGAAGATCAACGTCGTGAACGCGAGAACTTATTTTTGCAAATCGCTGATTTAAAAGTCCAGGTGCAAATTGATAGTGATCGTTCTAAGAGTTTGTCTCAAGATGAGGATTCGCTGAAAAAGGAATTAGAAAAACTAGGTTCCTCAATAAATGAAAGCCAATTAACTCCGGCAGAACGCGATCAGTATCTCAATGAGGTGATGGAGAAAAAAGAAGCTCTAGAGACCGACTTGTCAATCGTAGAAAAAACGATTGCCCAAGCGCGTGAAAAAATAGATCGCTTCAATCTCGAAGAAGAACGCAAAAAGCAAGAAGTTTTTTCTTTGCAACAAGAAAGTTATTCTTTGCAAGACGAGCTTAATCGCAATAATCTTTCTCTTAATGAGGTCAAGATAGAATTGGCAAAAATTGAGACTAGAAAAGAGGAGGTGCTTAACGGTATCAGAGAAAACCTCGGCGATAGTTGGGAGTTTTCTGCCAAAGAAGATTATTCTGATGTGGATTTGGCCGAATCTAAAGACAGGATTGACCGTTTGCGCAAGCAGTTGGAATTGATTGGCGGCATCGATCCGGAAGTAGAAAAAGAGTACGAGGAAGTTAGTGCCAGATTTAATTTCTTGACTGAACAAAGTTTGGACTTGGAGGGAGCAATTAAGGATTTGGAAAAAGTAGTAGAGGAATTAGATAAGCTAATCAAGAAGCAGTTCGAAGACGAGTTTAAAAAAATCAATAAAGATTTCACAAGATATTTCAAGCAATTATTTGATGGCGGAAGCGCCAAGCTGGCTTTGGTACAAAAAGAAGAGGAGCAGACCGAGGCCGAAAAAATTCGTGATCAGATAGCTGAGACCGGAGCAATGGAGGGAGAGGGTGCCGTGATAGAGACTGAATTGGTCGAGGTTGAAGAAAAGAAAGTCATCCATCCGGAAGATAAGTCTTTTTTTGCCAATATGGGAATTGAAATCGAGGCTTGTCCGCCGGGCAAAAAAATCAAGTCAATCACTATGCTTTCCGGTGGCGAGAAAACTATGACTGCCTTGGCTTTGATTTGCGCCATTATCAACAATAATCCATCGCCTTTCATTTTATTCGATGAGGTTGATGCGGCGCTTGATGAAAGCAATTCCGCCAAACTGGGCAATATCGTCAAAGAGCTGGCGCACAAGACGCAGTTTGTCATTATTACACACAATCGCGCTATTATGGCGGAAGGCGATGTGCTTTACGGCGTTACAATGCAAGGCGATGGCGTTTCTCGCCTATTGAGCTTGAAGTTGAGTGAGGCGCAAGAAATGGGAAAGGAATAAAAATATGGCCTATAGACCAAGTCGCAATAATTATAGCGAAAGATTTACTGAAAGATTGGATCGTGAAGCCGCTTTAGGAGATTATGGTACAGGCAATGCCGAATTTGATGTTAAGATGATGGAGTTAAATTCTAAGCGCCCCAAGGAGCAAGATTTTACTTCTGTTTATGGCGCAGAGGAAGTTGTAGATGATTTACGAGAGGTCAAAAGAATAGAAGAAAGTCCTTGGTATCAAAAAGAACGACCGGAAGGCGCCACCTTGGTTGAAGCGGTGATTGCTTATGGCATTGCTAAACGTGGTTGGCTAGGACCGAAAGCAAAGGTCCATTTGACTTCAAAATACGATGATGTCAAGCGCGGAACCGACATGTTGGTTGAAGTGCCTCATCCCGATAGTACGCCGGAAAAAAGAATGTCATTGGGCATGGCAATTGATGTGACAGCTTCTTCTGATTCTGGTGTTATTGAGGACAAAATTGCCAAATCAATCCAGCGCTTGGATTATGGTAATCGCAGTCGAGGTAATCCTGGCGGACAGCTGACGACTCTCAAATACATGTTTGAGTCGCACCCCAATTCTAAATTTGATAAATCAAAACGCAAATACAATCATTATATTTTAGCCCTGGATGGATCTCAGGCTGAGGAGCTGGCGAGGCAGTTTTGTCAGCACGAAGAGGTCGAAGACAAATCCTATTTGGAACTTGAGGCGCAAATAAAAACCATTTATCTGTTGCGCCATCAAGCCTATTTGCAATTAGGCGAGGCCATGGATCGTTATTGCGGATTTGGTCAGCACGTCTTGTCTGATTATCGACGCTTACCCCAAAAGAGTAAAGATGATTTTGGCAAGCTATTCGATTTTGTCTCCAGTAATTTGCCGGCCATAGAAAAACATTTGAAAGAGGTTTGGACTAGGAAGTCTTTTGATAAAAGATCAAATCAAGAAAGGGTTTTTGAAGAAAATAATTCCGATATTTTTATCAGCATCAAAAAAAATCTCACCGCGATTAAATATTTGGAAGACTTATTGGTCTCAATTACTGAAAATAAAAAAGAAGCCGCCACAATCTTGGCCGGAGCCAAGCGTGACAGCTTTATAGACGATCCCGGAGCCCGACATCTCCTTTCTTTTGGTCGTCGGGAGTTGAGAGATTTTAGTCGTTCTCTCCATTTGCCGCGCGCTGCGGGAAACGGATAATGTTGGGCGAGGGAGCGAGTGAAGGCGAGGTCTCGGCAGGAGTCTCGGGCAGGTTAGCGGCTGCTTCAGCTTCCGCTGCGCGTCTCTCGGCCTTCTGACGCATCATCGCCATGATGTCTGCCATATCCTGCGTCGGGCCGCCGCGTAGCAGGCCATCGATGCCGTCGGAACGGCTTTCCGGCGTGTCATGGTCCATGACGCACCTCCTTTCTTTTCTGTTTCTATGTTGATTTCTAGTGTTTTCTGTAAAAGACTACTTATTATATCAAATAAATAAGTTTTTGTCAATACCCCGGTTATTCTGGCCCCGTTTTTCTCAAGAAACGGCTTTTTTAATCAAAAAAACACCTGTTTAGGGTGAAAAATTAGTCAAAGTTAAAGGCGCGAGTTGTCGCTCCGTATGTATTATTTTTAGAGTGTTGTCTCGCGCCCTGGATCTCGCGAGATCTAGTTTTGTCCGCCGCCAAGTGATGGCAACGAGCAAAAGATTCTGGAACTGCGAGTGGCGATTTCGTAAGTCGGACGAAATCATTGTCTTGTACCCGGATAGCGGTGGGCAACCTCTCTTTTTGGGGTTTGCGCACCTAAGATGCGGAAATGAACGGGGGTACTTAATTGTTAAGGTCCGCGGCGCGGAAGGTGAGACTTCGGTCCCTTCCTCTGTACTATCATAGTACAAGGCAGAAAACTGGGTTTGAACGTTCTATCGTCCTCTAGCTTGAAAGCGTTTAGGCGAGGTTGCTCGTACAATGAGTAACCGTGCTTTGTAGCTAATTGAGGCGATGTCCCCAGATTTCTCTTGTGGTTGGCCTAATGACGGCCCGTTGTTCTCGAATGTACTATTCTTATGTATTAAGTATAGCACATTTTGACAACATGGTCAAAGGGTGTCAAAGTGGAAAACTTATAATCTAAATTTAGATAAATAACATAGTTGTCAATAATTTATCCACAACTAAAAAATGAGCAATTGTCAAATTGCTCAACAACTTATCCACAATTCTGTCAAATTTGTGGATAATTAGTAAATTTCGATAAGACTGTTTTGATAGCTAAGAGACTGAAAGTCAGCAATCAAGTTAAATATCTCTAAATTAGGGAATAATTCTTTTTTGAGGTAAAAATACTCGCCAGTCCCATTACTATGATCCCAGGCAGTATTATTAGTCAGACGCAAAATCCCGTCTTTGTATTTATAAGACAGTTGAAAGCCGTTATCCGTTTTGATATTAACCCAATCCAAGTCAAATTCTTTTTTTATTTGTGATGCATCAGGCAGTAACTCAATTATCTTAGTGTCATCACTTAAATAGACAATTGTTTCGCGAGGAGTTTCTTGTGCCAGTAGGGCATAGAGGGTTTTTTCTAATTCCACCAATTCTTCAGTTGATAAATTGCCAATCTCTAAGCTCCAATCAATGTCGTAGTCTTTCAAAATCTTGTCTGAGGCGGCTTCAGTTTTTTTGACCGTCAAAGATTGTTTGGCGGAAATTATTTTTTTCCAGAGTCCCGAGCCGCTTTCAATCGAGTAATAATTTTTAAGTACTTGCATCAGGCGTTCGGCAATGGCCGGATCAAAAGAATTCTTATTGCTCAGAAAAGATCTCCAGTTATCAGTCAGCCTAGCGGGGCTATCAAGCGAGATGATTAAATCTGCTGTCGTGTCAGTGGCATTGGTTGTGATTGGTTTTAAATTCGTCAACCAAAAACACGTTTCTGACAGTAATAATTTAGAACCATTAGCCTCGCCACATAAAAATACACCTCTTTTTTTGTTTGCCAGCGCTAAGGACAGCGCCTTGGCTTCCTGGCTAGAGGCTTTTTGTGGCGCTTGCAGATAAAGAGTTATCTCTCCAGCTCTCCAAGGCAAATGTTGCGCTCGAATAGCTAAGAGGCGATGATTTTTTTTGTTGATAGCTTCAAGCCAGGCGGAATTATGGCTGATCGCAAAGACTTTTTTTGATAATTGTTTGTAAGTCAGTCCGATGACTTGCAGTTCTCCCTCCATTTTTTTTGGTTCCGCCGTTTCTAGCAGGAGTCCGCAATTCAGCTCTCCGCGAGGCGATAGGCAAACTTGAGCCAATTGTCCAGAAAGTAAATGTTTATTGATTTCGCCGGCGCCATTTTCTATCAAAACTCGATCAATTAATTTTGTTCCAGCCCAGCTTTTTTGTAGTTCTTGTCGATCGAGCCAAAGATAAATAACGGTGTCATCAGACAGGTAGCGCGCCAGTCGATCCGAGGAATAATTAAACCAAACACTAATTGCCAACAAACAAATAGCGGTCATTACCGAAAACCCGACAATTAGTCGGGTTCGGTAATTCAAGCTTAAAAACTTTATCAGCAATAAGGAAAACATTTATTTTCCCAAGTTATTTTTTTATCTGAATCCTCCGCGGTCATTGGGTTCTGAGCGTGAACCACGACTAGCGCCTCCACTGCGATCATCGCGTCTGCCACCGAAGCCGCCTCTCATTGGCGGTCTGCCGGAGGGGCGTCGAGGGCCGGAGCCTCTTGGATCTTCGGCCGGATTATAATCGGCAGAAGCTTTTTTGACAGAAAGATTGATGCGTCCTTTGTCATCGATTTCAATTACCTTGACGGTAAATTGCTGTCCAATGGCGGCTGCGTCGCTGATTTTCTCAATGCGGTTGTTGGAGAATTCGCTGATATGTACCATGCCTTCTTTGCCGGGCAAAATTTCCATGAAAGCTCCAAAGTCCATCAAGCGAGTAACGGTGCCGGTATAAATTTCTCCGACTTCGACTTCTTTGACAATTCCTTCCACCCATTTAACTGCTTTGTCCATGCCGGTTTGGTCAACGCCGGTGATAGCGACAACACCGTCATCATCGATGTCGATTTGTACGCCACATTCCTCAATAATTTTGTTAATAACCTTGCCTCCGGTTCCAATGACTTCGCCGATTTTTTCCGGATCAATCTTGATACAAACGATTTTCGGAGCGTATTGTGATAATTGTTTTCTGGGTTCGGCAATAGCGCCAGCTATTACTTCTAATATCTTCAATCTGGCTTCTTTGGCATGTTCCATGGCTTCAAGGCATAAGTCTAAGCTTAAGCCGTCAGTTTTGGTATCCATTTGGATAGCTGTGATGCCGTCTTTGGTTCCGGTAACTTTGAAGTCCATGCCGCCAGGGCCGTCTTCGAAGTCTTGCAGATCAGTAATAACTTTATATCTTTTGCCGTCAGAGGCAAGCCCCATGGCAATGCCTGCCACCGGTTTTTTGATCGGTACGCCGGCTGCCATCAAAGCCAAGGTAGAGCCACAAGTCGAGCCCATTGAGGAAGAACCGTTGGACCCCATAACTTCTGAGACCACAACAATGGTGTAAGGAAATTCTTCTTTGTTTGGCAGGACAGGCAATAAAGCTTTTTCTGCCAAAGCGCCGTGGCCGATTTCGCGTCGTCCGCTGCCGCCGAATCTTCCCGGTTCGCCGTAAGCGTAAGGCGGAGCGCTATAGAAATGCATGTAAGCTTTCTTGGTGTCGTCTTGAGTCATCTCGTCAAGCACTTGAGCATCGCCCGGCGCGCCCAGAGTAACAATGGAAAGCACTTGGGTTTCACCGCGCTGGAATAATCCAGTGCCATGAGTGCGAGGCAGAATATCAACCTCAGCGGAAAGCGGGCGAATGTCTTTGATGTCACGTCCATCAATACGCAAATCCTTATCTAATATCGCTTTAGTGACTTCTTCTTCCAAATAAAGATCGAAATTCATCTTGATATAGTCGATGATTTCCGCGTGAGCTTCTTTGGATTTAAGTTCTTCAACAAATAAATCCAAAAGTTTTTTGGCGATTTCTTTACGTTCGCGTTTGGTGCCACGAGGCTGATTGAATAAGTATTTATCAAGTTGCGGAGTAAAGAATTTTTTGGCTTCCTCAAAGGCTGATTTTTTTTCGGCCAGGGAAATTTCCATACCGGCCCAAGCGGCTTCGGCTAACTCGTTTTCATCTTTCTTCTCCAGTCCAATTTCTTGGCGGATCTTGTCCATGAATTGCAATAGCGGTTGGGCGGACTTGATGCTTAACTCAAAAGCGGCGGCCATATCTTGCTCGCTTACTTCTTTGCCTTCGGCATCAATCATCATTACTTTTTCTCCGGCAATTGAGAGTTGCAATTTGAATTCTGATTGCTGAAGCTGGGTTTCGGTGGGATTTATTATCAATTCGCCGTTGACTTTTCCTACGCATACGCCAATCAAAGGTCCATGCCAAGGAATATTGGAAATATGCAATGCCAAAGCTCCGGCATTGATGGCTACAATGTCGGCAGAATTTTCTTGATCATAAGAAAGAGTGGTGGTGGCTAGCTGTACCTCGTGGCGCAACTCTTGATTGAACAAGGGACGGATGCCACGATCGATTTTTCTGCCATCAAGCACGGCAGTGTCGGTAGGACGGCCGTCGCGTTTGACGAATTTTGAACCCTTGATTTTTCCGGCCGCGTACATTTTCTCTTGCATCTCAACGGTCAAAGGAAAGAAATCAATGCCGGTCTTGGGCTCTTTGCCCATGACCGCGGTGGCGAGCACCACAGTGTCGCCATATTGCACTAAGCAGGCCCCGTTGCATTGCTGAGCCAGCTTGCCGACTTCCACCGTCAACTTGCGTCCGGCGAATTCGGTCTCGAATCTTTTGTTGGAAAACATGTGTCGTTCCTTTCAGGGGCGGCAGCGAGATTTATTTGAAGGAAAGATAACCGAGTCGCGGCGCTTGCGCTGACTTATCAGATATTTTTCTTTCAAATAAATAACTCCCTTTGCCGTTCCAGATTATTTTTTAAAAGTGCGACCGCTTGTGGCAGTCTTGCCGAAAGCGTAGTAGTGTCACTATCGGCTAACAGAAAGCGGAGAGTCGCAAGGACTCTCCGCATCTGATGTTATTTGGAAATTTCTTCTACTACTTCTTCTTCCTTTTCAATCAAATCCTCCGGTTCGTCCAAGAGGTTGGATATCAAATCCTTTCTCTTAGCGATCTTCAGTTTCAGTTTTTTGACTAACTCTTCGAAACTTTGCATATTCTCTCTTTCCAGATAGCGGAGCAAGCGGCGCCTTTCGGCCACCTTTCTCAACAAGCCGCGGCGGGAAGAGAAATCCTTTTTATGCAGTTTCAAATGTTCGGTTAGACTCTTGATTTCTTCGGTAAGCAATGCGATTTGCACTTCCGAAGAACCAGTGTCGTTTTCATGCACAGCAAATTTCTTGATAATCTGCTGTTTTTTCTTTTTGTCGATCATTGAGATCTCCTGTCGCGAGATTCCTAGTCCTCCTGTGACCGCCGAAGCAGTCGCGAACCGGGAAAATCGTCTTAATAATTAGTGTTTCTATATTATTACATTTTTGGCAAAAAGTCAAGTAGGGGTAAGTTGCGATGCGAGTTTTGGGTCGGCTGGACAATTTCTTTTATCCCGGCATTTATCGGGAATTTTTTTTACAAAAAAAAGCGGCACCACCGGGTGAAGAGTCCGGTGATGCCAGAAGGAGAAACTCCCGATCCCCACTACAGGTGGGGTGGGCCGTGAAAAGGCGCGGTATGGAGTTCCCTAATCGAACGGGAACTCGGTTTGATCGTCGAGAAGTTCCTCATCCTTAACCAGTTCAACGCTGGTCGGGTCAAAACATTCATCGCTGCCGGTCTGCATTGAGGCTTCATCGAGTAGGGCGCCACAGTGAGGGCATTGTGGCTGTTCCAGGTCAAACAGTATGCCCTGACCCGTGGGCGTCGGTTCCGCGAGCTCTTCCGGCTCTTCGTCATGGCCTGCCGTAGGCAGGGTGGGGGGCGTGGGCGGATTTCTATGGCGGAGATTTTCTTCTTCCCGCTCATCTTTCCGCCGCTCCCAATCGGTGTACCAACACATTTGCAGTCCTCCAACGGAGCGCACATTAGTGTCGCGCCTCCTTGGTTGATTTCCAGTCGCCTCGGGGAGGCGATACTTTACCCAAAAAATATATGTAATCACCTTTTCAGGTGGTGTTCTCCTTTGTGAAGGTGCCGTCTTTATTATAGCAGATTGCTCCTTAAGCAATAAGCTTAATATCTATTATTATAGCATACTTTAGATAAAAAAGTCAATAGATAACAACTTAAAACCACAGAAAACGTCTAAATTTAAACAAAAAAATCCGTAAAACAACGGATTTTTTAGAGCTTATTAAGGTTTTTATGATTCACGACCGAAACAAGGGAAAGTTATCTTAAAATTCAACCCAAAGTGTCATATTTCAAGTCAAAACTAGACTATTTATATTTCTCGTATTTGATTTTGCTCTTGTCTATTGCCGATTCTTCGTGTTCAGCCAGATTTTCTGCGGGAACGCCGATGGGTAGCAGGCAAAGCACCCTTTTTTCTTTGGGAATGTTGAGGATATTTCTGACGTCGTTTTCTGCCTCGCCTTGTTTGCGCACCTGTATCCAGCAGGATCCCAAGCCCTGATTAACCGCTTCCAGCCAGATGTGCTCAGCCACAATTGAGCAGTCCTCAATCCACTCGGGACTTTCTTCTTCATCGCCAATTACTGCGATTATCAGGTCGGCGTCTTTGGCAAAAGTAGCCCAAGGAGTTACTTTGGAGAGTTGTTCTTTGGTGGCACCGTCTTTGACGATAACCAGTTCCCAGGGATAAAGGGCATTAGCCGAGGGAACAAATGAGGCCGCCTTGATAATTTCCTGGATTTTTTGCTCAGTAATCGTTTGATCCAAAAACTCTCTGACAGCGCGCCTCTTCTTTATGGGGTCAATCATATGTTTGTTTGACGACTATTATTGTAGCACCTCTTTTCTTTTACGGCAATGGCTGACGTTCGAAGGTTGCCAGAAAGCTCTAAATATAATACATTTATATTGTTATGGAAGAAAAAAGCTTGAAAGAACAATTAGAAGAAAAACGCTTGAAGTTTCTCGAGACGGAGTTTGTGGTTTTTGATTTGGAAACCTCCGGCTTGGAGCCGGGACGCGATGAAATTTTGGAAATCGCCGGAATTAAGTTGCGAGGCGAGCAGGAAACAGGGCGCTTTGAAGCGTTAATCCAGCCGACACGATTGATTCCTCCCGATGTTGAGCGCATCAACGGCCTCAATGAATTTTATCTTTTGTCTAATGGGCGCAAGTCGGCTGAAGTAGTGAAGGATTTTTTGGCTTTTGTCGGCGATGCTATTGTGTCCGGCCATAATATTCGCGAGTTTGATTGGCTGTTTGTCGCTTCTCACGCCAAGCGGCACGGTTTGCCTTTGCCGACGAATAAGTTGATTGATACTTTAGAGCTGTCTAGAAAACTTTTATCATTGCCACAATATAATTTGACTTCTGTCGCCAAACATTTCGGTTATGAGCACGCCAACGCGCATCGCGCCATGCCTGACGTCGAGATTAATACCAAAGTATTTGTTCACTTGATGGAAAAAATGTTTGCTCCTCCGGCAGAAAAATAATTTTTTATGAGTAGCCCCTACTCGCTCATCCGTTTTTTATTTTTTATCATGCTGATTGGCGTTCTAGTCGGCGGTTCTTTTTTTTATCAAAACAATAAGGCAGAACAAAAAGAAGTCGAGTCGGAAAGAATATTGCCCAAGGAAGAGGTAAAAAAGCACAATTCATTTTTTGTTGATCCGTCGGTGGTAGAGCTGATTGTCAGCCAAGCACCGAATTGTTTGAGCGATGAGGTAGAACCAAAATTAATCAAAGGTGGGATAGCCAATCATCATTTATTGGCGTCAGAGTTGGTTAGTGGATTTTTTTGTCGAGTCGCCAGTAGAGAGACAAAAAGAGTTATTGTTTTAGCGCCCAATCATTTCGGTTTGGGTGGAGGCTGGGTTATTGGTGGCGCAAATAATTGGTCGATCGGGGAGCAAGAACTTTTTTCTGATAAAGAAGGTATGGAAAAATTATCCTCCTCCGGCGTAGCGATAGCTGATGATGGAATTTTTACCAAAGAGCACGGGATCGGAAATTTGATGCCAGCTGTCAAACATTTTTTTCCTGAAGCAAAAGTCGTAACTTTGGTGATCAAGGAAAAAATTCCTACTGACAGGCAAGAGAAATTAATCAGCGCGCTTAAAGAATTTTCAGATGACCAAACGATGATTATCGCTTCCCTCGATTTTTCCCATGACCTTAGTTTAGAAGAAGCGAACGCTAAAGATGAGCAGACGCTACCTATTTTGTCCGGACTTGATTATGGAAAAATCAGCGAGCTCAATCAGAGCAGCGAGGCGTCCAACGTCGATTCGCCGGCAACGCTTAATATTTTCTTGCGAGTGATGGCTGACCTAGGCGCCACTGATTTTGAACTGTTGGGCCGAGGTAATTCAGCCTTGATCTCCGGACAACTCGAGGCAAGGCAAACTACCAGTTATTTTACCGCTGTATATTCTCTTAAAAAATGATACAATAAATAAAACTAATTAAACTAAAATTATGGATCAGTGGCAAACGATTCCCAATCAGCCGACTCCGACTCCGGTAATGCCTGAAGGCAATCTGGAGCCCGAGAAAAAAAGCGGCGCTTGGATTGTCGCAATAGTATTGGCGGCGATATTGTTTTTAGTAGTCGGCATCGGCGCGGGTTATTTTTTGGCAGTTAATTTCTCCAAGGGTTCCGATGGCAAAGATGAGATCGATGCTTCAACTCAGGAATCCGAGGGTCAAGCAACTACCAGCGCAACATCTTCACCTGACTTGGAGAACAAGCAGAAAATTAGTTGGGTAGGAATAGAAGAAATTCCTTCCTTAAAAATTTCTACACTTGAGGGACAGCCGGGCATTAGCGACAGGGTTGGCAAAACCTATTTGATCGGCAAGATGCTTTCCGGAAAATACCAGGGAAGCGATCTAGTCCTGATGACCGCTTATCCTGATGGGCCGGCAATTTATCCGGGATATTTCCGTTTTGTCAGACAAGGAAATCAGTTAATTCTTTTAGAAAAAAATTCTTCAGCTTCTTGGGCTGATTACAGTTTTGATAAAAACAAGTTTTCTGTAGACGTCGAAACCTCGATTGATTCGATAGTGCCACCAGAGACAATCTCCGGACCCAAAGGGGAAATTTTATCAAGAGATAAGTATGCTACGGAAATTTTCAGTTTAGAAAACCTTAAACTGGTTTTTAGCGACAACAAATACGGCAATGTCTATACCACCAGCGTCTCCAGAGAGAATTCTGTCAGCTTGTTTGATCGGGGCGGATTTTATTTGCGTTTGCCTGATGGCACGACTGCGGTTTATGAAATTAAGTCCGGCATGATGGATGAAACGGTTGCTCCCAAAATAACTTGGAGTGATGGCAAGATCAACTCCCAGACTTACTCCCATGTAGATTCTTCCGGTTGTGGCGCTAGAAATTATGCTTCAGTAGTTAATTTGGACAGTTCTCAGTTGAAGGCTATTGGCAAGACGGCTAGCGGAGAGGATGTTTGGGCTCCTAGCGATAGCAATAATTATTATTATAAAAACATTTACGACACCAAGTATCAAGTTGAACAGGGCAAGAAAAAAATTTCTTATGCTGAATTTATAGCGACTAGGCCGTTGTTTTTCTGGCGCGATTCTTTTGGCCGTTTGATCAAGTTTGAAAGCACCAAATATCAGCCACTCGCCGAATGTGGCAAGCCGGTGATTTATCTTTATCCGACAGAAACGACAAAAGTCTCCGTCAAAGTAGAGCCTCAGAGAGGTTTTAGCTACACCGACCCGCCATACAATAATGGTTGGGAAGTGATGGCTGATCCGGATGGCAAATTGACTGAAGTTTCTTCGGGAAAGAATTATCCTTATCTGTTTTGGGAAGGCAAGGGCGGAATTTATGCTACGCCTGAGATGGGTTGGACGGTTAGAAGAGCCGATGTCAAAAAGTTTTTGACGAGTAAATTACAGGAATACCACTTCTCTCAAAAAGAAATCGCTGACTTTTTGGAGTTCTGGTTGCCCCGCATGCAAGAAAAGCCGTATTACTTCATTACTTTCTTAGGCACTTCGGAAATGAACCGCTTGGCGCCGTTAGAGATTACTCCAAAGCCCGACACCGTCATCCGTGTTTTGATGGATTTCACTCCATTGGATAATCCGATTCCATCCAAGAGTTATAAGATTTCTGTTCCGGAAAGAAAGGGGTTTACTGTTATGGAATGGGGTGGCGTACTTAGATAATCAGTATTGGATAAAATAATTTTTTAAGAAACTCCGTCAGTTGTGGCGGAGTTTTTTTGGTTAAGATGGTCTTTTCTTGTTATAATATAAGTAAGATCAAAAAACATTAACATGTCTCATTTGCAAAAAACGCAGCTGCAATTCTGGGAAGAGAAAAAAGGCGTAGTTTTGTCATCTTTAAAAACCTCTGCTACCGGGCTATCGGATTCGGAAGCTTATCAAAGATTGAAAGTCCACGGCCCTAATTTGATTAGCACCAATGGACACAAAGCGCCTCTGCTTATTTTTTTGTCTCAGTTTTTCAATCCTTTGGTGTTAATTTTGGTGGTTGCTTCGCTGGTATCTGGTTTTTTGGGTGATTGGATTGCCACCTCGATCATCTTGTTGATAGTAATTTCTTCGGTGGCCATTTCTTTTTGGCAGGAGTACCGCAGTGAAAAGACGATTGAATTACTGAAAAAGAAAGTGGCTTTGCGAGCGGAAGTAATTCGGGGTGGTAAAAATAAAATTATTCCCGCAGCTGATTTAGTTGTGGGTGACATCGTTGTTCTATCTTTGGGTAAGGTGGTGCCGGCTGATTTGCGTTTGATCGAAACTGATGGGTTGGCAATTAACGAAGCCTTGTTGACGGGAGAATCTTTTCCAGTCGAGAAAAAATCACAGGAGCAGACGGTCAAAGATTATTTGCCTCAAGCCATGGATAATTTAGCTTTTGCCGGAACTTTTGTCGCCCAAGGATCTGGTCGAGGAGTAGTCATCTATGTTGGCAAAGACACGGAGTTCGGGCGCACCGCCAAGCTGCTTGCCGCCAAGACTTGCCCAACGCAATTTCAGAAGGGTATCAATGATTTTGGCATTTTCTTATCCAAGATTATTATTCTGTTTTCTCTAGCAATTTTTTTGTTTTTAGCATTGTGGCGCGGTGATTGGTTGGGGTCTTTATTGTTCTCGCTTTCTATTGCCGTAGGAATTTCTCCTGAGTTATTACCGATAATTATTACTATTAATTTGTCGCGCGCCGCTAGGGTAATGTCTCAAAATAAAGTAATCGTTAAGAAGTTGCCGGCCGTAGAAAATCTGGGCAACATTGATATTCTCTGCACCGATAAGACCGGTACACTAACCGAGGGTCGGATTGTGCTCAAGGATTATTTTGATTTGTCTGGTCATCAGGATGAAACTATTTTGAGATTTTCCGCCCTGTGTAATTCTCTTAATTTGAAGCGCAATCATTTCAGTAACCCATTGGATCAGGCGATTTTTGATTATCTCAAAGACAGTAAGAAAATGAAGTTATTGTCGGAGGTGAAAATACTAGCCAGCGCCCCTTTTGATTTCCAAAGGCGTCGCATGAGCGTAGTCGCCAAGAATTCAGAAATATTTATGATTGCTAAGGGGGCTTCGGAGGAGGTTTTAGATATTTGTAAAAAAGTGGAAATCGGCGGACGTCGCGAAGATATTTCTCGACACTTGAAAAAAATCAAACAAACAATTATCGACCAAGAGAAGCAGGGGTTTAAAGTTCTTTTAATCGCAACTAAAAAATTGTCTGAGGTTGTCGGCTTTTCTCCAAAAGATGAAAAGGATATGACGCTTGTCGGCATGTTGGTATTTTTTGATCCGCTCAAGAAAACCGCAGCTAGGTCGCTGGAGATGTTTAGGGAAATGGGAGTTGCCGTTAAATTAATTACCGGAGACAGCGTTGAGTCGGCTAGGTTTTTGGCTAAGCAAACCGGCTTTGCTAATCACGAGGTTTGTCTTGGATTACAAATCGATAAGATGACCAGCGACGAATTAAAAGTTGCTATTGGTGATTACGATATTTTTGCCAAAACCAGTCCGGAACATAAGTTAAAAATTGTAGAGGCGCTTAAAGCCACAGGGCACAATGTCGCTTTTATGGGTGATGGAGTTAATGATTCTCCGGCTTTACGTTTGGCGGACGTCGGCATTTCTGTTGATGGAGCGACAGATATCGCCAAGGAATCAGCCGACATAATTTTATTGAAAAAAAATTTGCGAGTTTTAATCGAAGGAATCAAAGAGGGACGACGCACTTTCGGCAATACTTTGAAGTATATTTTTTGCACCATCTCTTCCAATTACGGCAATATGTTTTCCGTAGTCGGAGCGGCGATTTTTTTGCCTTTTATTCCTATGTTGCCGGTGCAGATATTGTTATTGAATTTTTTGAGCGATTTTCCGATGTTGGCGATATCCGCCGATACGGTTGATGACGAATATTTGAAAAAACCCAAGACTTGGGATATCAAAAAAATTCGTCGTTTCATGAATTATTTTGGTCTGCTTTCTTCATTTTTTGATTTTATCGCTTTCGCCTTCCTTATTTTTATCGCCAAAGCCTCGATGCCAATGTTTCAATCCGGTTGGTTCTGGCAGTCGTTTTTGACGGAGGTGGTTTTGATATTCATCGTTCGAACTCGACAGTGGTTCTGGCAATCGCGTCCGGCGCGCATCCTTTTCTTCAGTTCAGTCGCTACAGCAGTGGCAGTATTAGCTGCTCTCTATACTCCATTGTCGAAGCTGTTCGGTTTTCAAGCTTTGCCGGCAGGAGTTTTTATCGGATTAACTTTGATTAGTCTCGTTTATTTTATTGTGGCCGAGGTGGCAAAGAAGTGGTTTTATCGGTATAATGAAATATAATAATTGGTAAATTATGAAAAAAATAATAACTTCCAAAATTCCTGATGCCAAAGAGATTAAGGAATTGAAATTGGAGGTGTTGGTTAAGATGTCTGATTTGGCAGTAGCCGGTTTTGGTTTGGTCGCAGCCCTTGCTTGGAACGAAGCGATTCAGGGGATATTTGCCAAGTTTTTACCCAAAGATTCTGACGGCGGGATACTGGCTCAAATATTTTACGCCATACTCATAACCTCGATAGTGGTATTGGTGACCGTTAAGCTGGGCAAAGCGACCAACAAAGCTAAAGAAGAATTAAAAGAAACTAAAGAGATCAAAAAATGATGATAGCATTGGTCATATTTGGCTTGATAATATTTTTTTACCTTTTAAGTCTGGCTGCAGATTTTGTTGTTGGCAATTCTTCCAAGATTGCGGAGGAATTTTCCTTGCCATTGCCACTCATTGGTTTGCTTTTGGGAATACTCACTACTTTGCCGGAATTGTCGTTGGGCATCAGTTCTTTGGAGCATGGGGTGCCGGCAATGTCGGCCGGAAATTTATTAGGTGGAATTTTTGTGATCCTATCCTTGGTTTTAGGATTGAATATAATTTCCAATCGTGAAATTGAGACCGATGGTAATTGGCATTCACTAATTCCTTTGGCGGTTTATTTGCTGTTGCCGGCCGGTCTGTCTTTGGATGGAAGCTTTCAATATTTTGACGCTATCATTATGATTGTCGGCTACTTGGTTTGGTTGGCGGTTTCTTATTTTCCCAAAAGCCGAGGTTTAAAAATTAGTTTATTGGCGATTAACAAAAAAAGTTTGGCCAAGCAAGTGTTTTTTATCATTACCGGCGGAATAGCGATTTTGGTTTTCTCCGATATTATTGTTAGCCTTTCCTTGTTCTTGTTGAAGTCTTTTAACATTTATCCGTTTTTAGTGGGAGTTTTAGTTTTTTCTATTGGCACTAATTTGCCGGAAATCAGCATCGCTCTGACTTCTGCGCGCAAGAAAGCCGGGAGCCTGTCTTTTTCCCACCTTTCCGGTTCGGCGGCAGCCAATGTACTCTGTCTTGGCTTGATAAGCTTGGGAGGCAATATGGTTACCGGGGCAGGACGGGGAGCTGCTTCTTGGGCTTATGGCGGAATTCTTTTATTGTTGTTATTGTTTCTATTTTATTCATATGATTCCGGCAAGAAATTTTCTCGCGTCGAGGGTTGGTTCTTGCTTGTTTTTTATGCTGTTTTTGCTACTTTACAGATATTTTTGGTCGGGCAATTATAATTTTTATCAGTAAGTCGATATGCTTAGAAAATTTTTTGAAAATTTTTTGCTTTTGATAATAATGGCGGCTTTGGTAGGCGCCTCTTATTATTATCGAGAACCGTTAGCAAATTTTATTGTCCCCAATCTGGAACGACTAGGCCAGGCTTCAGGATTAATCGATCGACCCTGTGCTCAGCCTTTGACCATATACTTAGCAGGACTTGATGAGAAGTTTGGTATCAGCGAGGCCGAGGCCAAAAGCGCTATTGAGGAGGCTTCAAAAATTTGGGAAGAGGCGAGTGGCAGGGATTTATTCGAACTTTCTGCGGAGGGTAGAGTAAGCATCGCTTTTGTTTATGATTATCGCCAGGAGACGACTGATAAATTAAAATCCTTGGGCATCGTAATGGAAGAAAGTCAAAAGTCCTATGACGCCATTCGTGTCAGATATGATGCCTTAGAAAAGCAGTATCAGACTAAGAGCGCTAAAGTCGAAAAAATGAAGCAAGATTTTACTGCCAAAGAGTCTGCTTATGAGCAAGAGGTTGAAAAATGGAATAGTCGAGGCGGTGCGCCGGCCAGCGTTTATAATCGATTGGAACAAACGCGCATCGAGTTGGAGCGGTTAGTCAATTCGCTCAATACCAAAATCTCTCAGGCCAACGAATTGGCGCGCGAGCTTAATTCTTTGGGTAGCGTCTTAAATAAATTAGCCTCTGATCTTAACCTTAACGTTGATAAATATAATATGATCGGCGGAGTAGTGGGGGAAGAGTTTCAGGAGGGTGTCTACATCCAAGATCAAGCCGGCAGACGCATCGAAGTCTATGAATTTGCTGACCGCAAGCAACTAGTCAGGTTATTGGCGCATGAATTGGGGCATGCTTTAGGACTGGAGCACACCCAAGGCAAAGACGATATCATGTATTATCTTAATGAAGCGGGAAATGATAGTTTGACGGAAAATGATTTCAACGCTTTAAGAGGGTTGTGTTCTTTTGCCAGATAGTTGACTTTTTATTCTTATCGAGTTAGATTACATTGTCGTCGCACATTTAATTTCCTTAAAACCGTTAACAGCAAGAGGAGGGCTGTAAAATGAAAAGGTACCATCCGCATCGCAAGGTGATTTTCTTCGGGTTTGCCAAGGCTGTACTTTGGGCTTCTCTGCCCTTTGTGTCTGCTTTGGTGGCAGTGGCTCTTGAGCCGGAGTGCCAAAGCTTGATCGAAGCAGGAAAAGAATCTTTCACTCTCGCTTCGATTTTCTTGTTTGTGGTTTTTTTCGGCACCTCTATCGGGCGCTTTCATTCGTATCTGGAAATATCGGAGGACAAGGTGGTTTTTCGGTCTTCCGAGGGCGAGAGAGAGGTGCGTCTGGATTGCCACTCCAGGATCGAGATTTTCGTCTACGATGGAGGCAGGATGCTCGACGTCTACTGGGGAGATAGTCGGGTAAGTTGCACATTCTCTGATTTTAGCGAGGTTGACCAGGCGGAAATGATCGAGGCCTTCAAGTCTCGTTCCGCCAATGTGGTAATTCTCGGTTAATCTGGGCGCTTTTCGTAAGAAGGAAAGTTTGGCCGTGCCTAGGCAGTGCACGGCTTTTTTATTTAAATTTAAGTAAAAATTTAATAGAAACTCGCCGGTTTAACCAAGTTCTTGACAAAAAAAGAAAAATGGATTAAAATTAGGAGCGTACCTTAGATAGTTGCAGATATCTAAATATAAACTAAGACAGGGATTCAAGAGATCTTGGATTTGTCCCAGTTAAGCCAAAAAGAATTATCCACAATTTTTCCAAAGGCCGGGGCTGGACAAAGCAGAGAAAATAACTTACAATGAATCTCGTCATTTAAAATAATTTATGAGGCATCAATCAGCAACTTCTACTTCTCCAGGTTGTTACGAACGCTAGGACGCTTTTAGTGTCCGCCTCGTCGAACCGCTGGAGAAGGCGGTTTTTTTGATGCCAAGTTCAATAAGTTAATCATCAGGGAGTAGCCGGCAAATGTTGCCGATTGAACTTTGATGAGTAACAAGTACTTATCGGAACGTTGACAACTGAATATTTTCTCAATAATTAATGGGTAATTAAAAAGCAATTAAAGTCACACCAAAACTTATAGGTGTGACGGTAAACGCCAAGATCTCGAGAGTATCTCGAGATTTGATATAAAATCAACATTCTTGCGATCAAACGCAAGGGCAAATGGTGGATGCCTTGACACTAAAAGGCGATGAAGGACGTAGCAATCTGCGATAAGCTTCGGGGAGGTGATAAGCAACCTTTGATCCGTAGATTTCCGAATGGGGAAACCCGGCGCGGTAAACCCGCGTCACTCATATCTGAATACATAGGGTATGAGAGGCAACCCGGCGAAGTGAAACATCTCAGTAGCCGGAGGAAAAGAAAAAATTGTTTCCTTAGATCTTTGTTCCGATTTATCGGAGTAGAGATCTATGGATTGTATTCCGTCAGTAGTGGCGAGCGAAAGCGGAGCAGCCCAAACCATAACATGTGTTGTTTTGATGAAAACCGGCCTTCGGGTCGGTCGTAGTCGGAGCATAAAGGAGTGCCCGTTGCTGTTATGGGGTGCAGATTATAACATTCGGCTTGCACTGTGGCCGAGCAGAATAAAATCTTTAGTGGAGCGGTTTTGGAATAGCCGACCAAAGAGGGTGAAAGTCCCGTACGCGAAAAGGATCGTACTTCTGTAGTTTTAATCTAAAGTACCACAGGACTCGAGAAATCTTGTGGGAATCTGCCGTGACTATACGGTAAGGCTAAATACTTTTAGTGATCGATAGTGAACCAGTACCGTGAGGGAAAGGTGAAAAGCAGCCCGGTGAGGGCGATGAAATAGTATCTGAAACCATTTGCTTACAAACGAGTTGGAGTCCAAGGTCGCAGCAATGCGAATTCTGGATGACAGCGTTCCTATTGAAGAATGAGCCAACGAGTTTATTCTACGTTGCCAGTTTAACCTCTCCGGAGGGAAGGCACAGTGAAAGCGAGGATTAATAGTCCGACCAATCGCAGCGTGGATAAGACCCGAAACGAGGTGATCTATTCATGACCAGGGTGAACCAAATGTAACAGTTTGGGAAGGCCCGAACTCACATGCCGTGCAACACATGGAGATGAGTTGTGAATAGCGGAGAAATTCCAATCGAACTTCGTGATAGCTGGTTCTCCTCGAAATAGCTTTAGGGCTAGCTTCAAGATAGGACTCAGGGGTAGAGCACTGAATGAGAACGGGCCCGCAAGGGTACCTTTTTCAATCAAACTCCGAATACTGAGTATCCGTTTCTTGGAAGTCAGACTATGGGCGCTAAGGTCCATCAGTCAAAAGGGAAACAGCCCAGACCGCCGGTTAAGGCCCCAAAATCTATGTTAAGTGTGAAAAGTGGTATCAAGACTGCGACAACCAGGAGGTTGGCTTGGAAGCAGCCATCCTTTAAAGAAAGCGTAATAGCTCACTGGTCAAGTTTTCTTGCGCTGAAAATGTATCGGGGCTAAACATAGTGCCGAAACTGCGGATTCTATATTTATATAGAGTGGTAGAGGAGTGTTTTTAACGGGATGAAGCCGTAGCCGTGAGGCGCGGTGGACTGTTAGGAAGTAAGAATGTTGGCATAAGTAGCAAGAATCCGGATGAGAATTCCGGACACCGTAAATCCGAGGTTTCCTGGGCAACGAGAATCGACCCAGGGTTAGTCGGTCCTAAGGCGAGGCTGAAAGGCGTAGTCGATGGACAAGCAGGTTAATATTCCTGCACTACCTTAATTTTCCAATGGAGTGACGCATTCCTAGAGATCGATCGTCCTATGGCTATGGCGATGACGTTAGTAGGCGTGACTGGTAGGCAAATCCGCCAGTCATTAAGCGCCGAATTCGGCAAGAGGTGATGCCGCAAGGCGGATCCGATTCGATTAACGGGGGTGCCAAGAAAACCTTCTAGGGCTAAGGTTAAGGTAACCGTACTTAAACCGACACAGGTGGATGAGGCGAGTAGCCTCAGGTGTACGAGAGAAACTTCGCTAAGGAACTCGGCAAAAAAGCGGCCGTAACTTAGGGATAAGGCCTGCCCGCTTTATGCGGGCCGCAGCTAAAGATATCAAGCGACTGTTTATCAAAAACTTAGGTCCCTGCTAAACCGTAAGGTGATGTATAGGGGCTGATGCCTGGCCAGTGTCTGAACGTTAAGGGGAGAGGTCAACCGGTTTCCGGGGCAGCTTTGAACTGAAGCGCAGATGAACGCCGGCGATAACTATAATCGTCCTAAGGTAGCGAAATTCCTTGACGGGTAAGTTCCGTCCCGCACGAATGGCATAACGACTTGATAACTGTCTCAGCGAAGTACTCGGCGAAATTGCAAGGGAGGTGAAGATGCCTCCTACCCGTGGTTAGACGAAAAGACCCCATGAAGCTTTACTACAACTTAGTATTGAATTGTGGCCTAGCATGTTTAGAATAGGTGGGAGCCCTCGGGCATCAGTGAAATACCACCCTTGCTATGTTATAATTCTAACCTACTCCCGTGAATCCGGGAGAGGGACAGTATTTGGTGGGTAGTTTAACTGGGGCGGTTGCCTCCCAAAATGTAACGGAGGCGTTTACAAAGGTTGGCTAGCTCCGGATGGAAATCGGAGTGATAGTGTAAAGGCACAAGCCAGCTTTACTGCGAGGCCTGCAAGCCAAGCAGTCGCGAAAGCGGAACTTAGTGATCCGACCGTACGAAGTAGGACGGCGGAAGCTCAACGGATAAAAGCTACTCTGGGGATAACAGGCTAGTCTGGTCCAAGAGTCCACATCGACGACCAGGTTCGGCACCTCGATGTCGGCTCGTCACATCCTGGGGGTGGAGAAGCTCCCAAGGGTTCGGCTGTTCGCCGATTAAAGTGGCACGCGAGCTGGGTTCAGAACGTCGTGAGACAGTTCGGTCTCCTATCTACCATGGGCGCAGAAATTTGAGAAGGCCATTTCCTAGTACGAGAGGACCGGAAATGACGAACCTCTAGTGTGTCAGCTGTCCTGCCAAGGGCACCGCTGGGTAGCTACGTTCGGTTAAGATAAACGCTGAAAGCATCTAAGCGTGAAGCTGTCTTCAAGATAAGATTTCAAAATCCCCTTCGAGACGAGGAGGTTGATAGGCTGCAGGTGTAAGCGTAGCAATACGTTCAGCCGAGCAGTACTAATGGATTTGTTTGATCGCAAGAATAGTCAAAGCAATTTGACTAGATGATTTTATATGGTTTTGCCGTCACGCCCATAAGTTTTGAGAAAATTGAGTGCAGAGTCTGGGTGCCATTTACAGAAGTGTTACACCTGATCCCATCCCGAACTCAGCAGTTAAGCCTTCTCGTGCCGATGATACTCCTCGTGGGGAAAGTAGGTCGGCGCCCGTACCCTGTACTCAATCCAAACTTAGGTCCCGCTCACGCGGGATTTTTTGTTCAAGTCTTTTCGAGGTCTTGATTATCTGAGGTTTTTCAGTTATAATATTTACACAATAAGTTAGCGCGGGTATCGTATAGTGGCTATTATGCGACCCTTCCAAGGTTGAGAGGCGGGTTCGATTCCCGCTACCCGCTAATTAAAATATCCGCTTAAAGGCGGATGTTTTTTTTACTTTTAAATTGTGTTATAATGAAACAAAGCATAATTATGCCGATCAAGAAGAAAAACATCAGAGACTTTGAAGTAGAAGAAAATAATTTTTCTGCTGATCAAAGCAACAACAAGACTCAGAACAAGAGCGGACTATCCGGATCTTTGTTAATTTTGCCGATGTTAGTCGCGATTATTATCGCCGGCTGGTTTGGTTATGATTGGTACCGCAGTGAAAGGGAAGTCGAGCGTCTAAGCCAAAAACCGACGGCCGAGAAAATGTCAGCAGATACCGCCGTCTTGTTGGGCAAAATTAAAAAACACATGTTTCTGCCGGAAGAAGATCCAACCATTGCTACTATTACTGATGCAGAGAATCTGATCCAACAACAGCCTTTTTATGCCGGAGCGCAGAATGGCGACAAACTCTTGATTTTTCCTAATGCTAAAAAAGCAATCATCTACAGTGAGGCGCGCGACAAACTGATCAATGTTGGTCCGATTTATTTTAATGCTAATAAGGCCGCTGATGAATCCGAAGCAACTACGGCAACTGCGTCCGAAGCCACTGACACTGAAGCCGGTTCTTCTTCTGTCACCAATCAAACTGATAACGAGGAGTAGGCAGCAACCTTTTCAGATTGTTTTGCAATTACTATAACCGCCTACGGGCGGTTTTTTGTTTCT
>MWBE01000028.1 GCA_002068915.1 Parcubacteria group bacterium ADurb.Bin326 | reverse complement strand
AAGAGGCTCTCAAGCTTTTGCGTCGGATCTTTCCTTATAGTACCTGTAAGCCTAATTCCGGCCAGCCTTGCTTTGATTATCAAATTCGTCTTTGTCCTGGGGCTTGTTTAGGGGAAATTACGCCCAAAGCATATCAGGAAAATATTAAAGCTCTAGTGATGATTTTTTCCGGCCAAAAGAAGTTGTTATTGAAAAAACTATCTAAATCTAATCCGCAGGCAGTGGCCGCTCTCAAACATATCAACGACGTTACCCTGATTTCGCGTAGCGAATTGACCGGATTGCCTCAATCTAACCGCATCGAGGCCTACGACATCTCGCATTTTTCCGGCAAAGAAACCGTCGGTGCCATGTCGGTTTTTGTTGATGGTGTCGCCGATAAAGACAGTTATCGGTTGTTTAACATCAAAACCGTCGGCAATAATGATCTGCTGGCCTTACAAGAAATGATTTCCCGTCGCCTCAATCACGATGAATGGCCGTTGCCGGAAATTTTTTTAATTGATGGTGGCAAACCGCAAATTGATTTTTTGTCCAGATTATTTTCCGAACGCCGCATCGCCAGACCAATTATGGGTATTTCCAAGTTAGCAGGCGATAAATTAGTCTTTCCTGCTAAAACCTCAAAAGCAACCAAGGAACTGGCCGAGCAACTTAAGCCGACACTGCTACAGGCGCGCGATGAAGCGCATCGTTTTGGCAATATGGCGCGCCGACGCAAGATGAGAGTTGGCAAGTTTGCTACCGTAAAGCGTTAAGTGGTATAATAATAGCGATGATTAAATTTTAAAAATTATGGAACAAAAGAAAAAAAGTGATTCTTTTTCTGAATCGAATGAACTTTCCGGTTCGTCGCTATTTGCAAATTCATCTCCCAGAGTGGGCAGACAAACCATGCCAGATCCATTTGATCAACTAAAAACCGCTTGGAAAGTTTTTGTTAGAAACTGGCAGCAACTAATTTTATTAACGCTTATACCCATGATTTTGACGGCTCTTTTGGCCATCTTATCCTTTTTTATGAAATGGATAACCTATGTTCCTTTTGATCAAATTGAGGCTCACGCCTCTGATTATACCGTGGATCTTTTGGGTTTTGTTTTTTTGGTTTCTCCTTCCGTTTTTTCCAATATTCCGTTGGCAGTATCTCTTACCTTGCTTTTTACTGTTTTGGGAACGGTAGTTTATCTTATAACGTCAGTGGCTCAGCTTATTGTATTAAAGAATGATGGTAAAGGACTTGATTTTAGTTCGGCTATCAATCAATCATTTCCTTATTTATGGAAATACTTTGTTTTTATGATTCTCTACTCGCTTGTTTTGGTCGTAGGATTGATATTATTGGTTATCCCGGGAATAATTTTCTTAATTTGGTTTGGCTTGGGATATTTAGCTATTGTTTTTGATGATTATAAGACAATCGAGGCCTTCAAGCGCAGTAAAGAGCTAGTAAAAGGTTATTGGTGGGCCATATTTGGTCGCTTCGTTTTCTGGTCGCTTTTTTCTCTTTTAATTGGATTCTTGATATTTTTATTAAGAATTATTTCCGGAAGTGATTATGTGGCAATTATCTCTAATTTAGTTTCTTTGGTAATAACGCCTTTGTCAGTTGCTTACTTTGCCGTCGTCTATCAAGATATAAAATCAATTAAGGAAAAATAATATGAAGAACACCAAAAAAGTTTTATTAACTTTCGGGGCAATCGTTTTGGGAATGACTGTAACCTCGAGTGTTTCAGCGGTGGTCGCCGTTCAGGAAGGCCAGCTTGGCACTAGAGTACAAACGGCAACTCAGAATGCTGGGGTATCGACTACTTTAAGAAATGCAGTGCAAACAGCTGTTGCCGGGGCTATTGCCAGGTGTCCCAATATTGAGCCCAGAATACAAGTCAAGGTTGGCAATTTTGACAATAATAAAATCAGACACATGGAGGCTTACGCTAACATGAAAGAAAGATTGGCAAAAATCGATGCCAGACTGGCAGAGAAAGGACTTGATACTTCAAAATTAAAATCAGAATTAGTGGTGCTGGATGAAAAAATAAAAAAGTTTGCCACTGATTACTCCACCTATATAACTAAGTTAAAGGAATCGCAAGCCTCGGTTTGCGGGCAGTCAGAAGGAAAGTTTTTAGCAAAAATAAAAGAGGCAAAAGCGGGTATGAAAGTTGTGCATCAAGACGCTTTGGATATCAGAGCTTATTACGTGAATACTATTAAGCCGGAATTACAAGATTTGAAGAAACAACTAAATGATCTCAGAACAACTTCTTCGCCGGCTACTAACCTTGATTTAAGTAGTGAAGGTCAAGTTGATTCGTCGGTTGACACTTCTGAGGAAGCTGAGAGTTCAGCAGGAATAACACAATAAAATATGAAAAAGCAAATATTTGCAGTTTCTCTTTTTGTCTCTCTAGTCCTGATATTATCCGGTTGCGGATTGCAAACAAAATCTCAAAATCAAGAACAAGGCCGACAGCTACAAGAAGTGCCGATTACAGAACAACAATTACAGCAAACGGAAGAGGATTTTGATCTTGATAAGGAAATGCTTAACCTCGACGCCTCAATGGATGACATGAAAGATACTGGCTTTTCTGAAGCCGAATTATCCGATAGCAGTTTAGGAATTTAAATCAAGACAGTTCAAAGCGGGGCTTTTAAAGCCTCGCTTTTTCTGTTATGCTGATTTCATGAATGAAATATTTGCCGTATACAAACCCAAGGGCATCTCATCTTTTGCCATGATAGCTCGGGTGCGTAAATCTTTGGGAATCAAAAAAGTGGGCCATGCCGGAACTCTGGATCCTTTGGCTCAAGGCGTTTTAGTTGTTGGAGCCGGCAGGGAAGCGACCAAGAGACTGTCTTCCGAGGTTGCCAAAGAAAAGGAGTACATAGCTGAAATCAGGTTGGGGGAGTCAAGCACGACTGATGACGCCGAGGGAGAAAAGTCCAACGTAAGCAGTCGTCAGCCCGATAAAAAGGAAGTTGAGTCGGTTATTGCTCAATTTATTGGGGAAATTATGCAAATACCGCCTAAATTTTCTGCTATAAAAGTTGGGGGTCGGCGCGCTTATAAAATGGCGCGAGCCGGAGAGGAGGTAGAGTTAAAGGCGCGGCCGGCATTGATAAAAGAAATAGAATTGCTCGATTATAATTATCCAATCCTAAAAATTCACGTAGTGACTGGCCCCGGGGTGTATATCAGGTCATTAGCTCGAGATATCGGCCAAAAGTTGGGAGTCGGAGCCTACATGTCAGAACTGGAAAGAATCAGGGTTGGCGAATTTAAAGTGGCAGATTGTCGTGATTTGAAAATTAATTAATTTATGCTCAAGCAAGAAGTGATTAAAAAATTAAAAGCTGGCAAAATTGGCGTTGTCCCCACGGATACGATTTATGGTTTAGTTGGCCAAGCATTAAATCGGGAGGCAGTAGAGACGATTTATGAAATCAGGCGTCGCAGTCCCGACAAGCCTTTTATTATTTTAATTTCCTCAATTGAAGAATTGAAATCTTTTGGAGTTAATGTTTCTCTGGAGGAAAAGAGATTTCTTGGAAAGTATTGGCCGGGAGCAGTAAGCGTAATTTTACCCTGCAAATATGAGAGGCTTAAATATTTGCATCGTGGCACCAAGAGTTTGGCTTTTCGTTTGCCTAAGGATAAGTTCATCTTGCAAATTTTAAAAGAAACCGGACCATTAGTTGCTCCCTCGGCTAATCCGGAAGGGTTGTCACCGGCAGAAAATCTTAAGCAGGCTAGGGAATATTTCGGCGATAAAATTTTTTACTACGGGCGTGGCAGACTGCAGGGCGCCCCCTCCACTTTAGTTAGTCTAAATGATGGAAAAGTTGAGGTTTTACGCCAGGGCGCGGTTAAAGTTTCTTAAGTTTAGACTTGCAAAACGGAAAATGCTATAATATCCACATATGTTGAAGAAGAAAAAATTCGATTTAATTACTGTTGGAGGTTCGACCGTCGATATTTCTTTTTATTCCAAAGACGGTGAGTTGGTTTCCACCAATAATGTTTCTAAGCAGAAATTGTTGGCTTTTGAATATGGGGCAAAAGTTGTAGCTGACAGGGTTTTTACCACTTGTGGTGGTGGAGCTTCTAACGCGGCAGTTTCCGCTTCGCGCTTGGGCTTGAAGACCGCAATCTTTTCCCGTATCGGTAGCGATGAAAACGCTCGCATTGTTTTGAGTAATTTTAAGACCAACAAAGTTGATTCCTCTTTTATCAAAATTGATCCCAAGGCAGCAACCGCCTTTTCCATGGTACTTACAATTGATAATCCATCCAAGGAGCATATCGCCTTTATTCATCGTGGCGCCAACTCTAATTTTTCTTCCAAGGACTTAGCGCTTGATAAAGTTTCGACCGAGTGGTTTTATGTTACTTCCTTGCCCAAAGATTCCTGGGGAGAGGTTTTGTCTAAACTCATAGCGACAAAGAAAAAGATAGCCTGGAATCCTGGTAACGAACAACTAAAAGACGTTTCTAAGATTAAGAAGTTATTGCCCGGTATTGAAATCTTAATAATGAACCGTGACGAAGCTTTAGAGTTTAGAAAATTAAAAGATATCAAGGGCTTGATCGCCCACCTGCATTCTCTTGGTCCGAAGCTGGTAGTTATTACTGACGGCGAGAAGGGAGTTTACGCCTATGACGGTAAAACCTACTATTTCATGAAGGCAAAAACAAGCAAGGTGATTAATACTTTGGGTGTTGGAGATGCTTTTGGATCAAGTTTGACTTCAGCCTTAATTTATGGTAAGAATATTAAGCAAGCCTTGTCTTGGGGCATCACTAATTCTGCGTCGATTGTATCTGATATTGGCGCTCAAAAAGGCTTATTAACTAAGAAAAAAATCGAGAAATAATGGTCCGAAGGGAAGGTGACGGGCCTTGAATGGTTCGTCATTTTATTTTTCATTTAAAATAAATAACAAAATATAAGACTATGTCTGAAGCAAAGAAGTATGTCTACGCGTTTGAGGAGGGAAACAAGGACATGAAAGAGCTTCTCGGC
>MWBE01000027.1 GCA_002068915.1 Parcubacteria group bacterium ADurb.Bin326 | reverse complement strand
TCCGCCACCTGCCAGCCCAATACCGCGACTCGAGCGCTGGAATTATCCTCCTCTTGAGAAAAAAATCTTCCCACGCCTAGTTTTACGTCCTCAACTTCCGGATAAGAGGTCATTACCCCGTTAAAGCTAGCATCAGAGGTATTTCCTTGCCAAGAAGCGGTAGCGATACCGGTATTGTAAGAACTGACAGCCGAAATGTTGGGCACCTCCCGGGCAATAGCTTCAGCATCTTCGTATTTTAAGGTTGTAACGACTATGCCCATAGCTGATGCCGGGGCACTGTTTTCATCAGAGGCTCCCGGCAAAATACCGACTAAATTAGTTCCCACTGCATTAAGCTGGTTGGTAATAAGCGATTGAGCGCCCGCTCCGGCGGAAATAATAACAATAACCGAGGCAATACCGATAATTATTCCCAATCCCGTCAATAAAGTACGCACTTTGTTGGTACGCAAAACAGAAAAAGATAATTTTATAGTTTCTGATAATTTCATCTAGTATAAGATTTACTTCATCAGTGCTTCGCCATTTTTAGCACTACGTCTGTCGCTGACATTATAGTCTTCAGCAATCAAGCCGTCCATCATCCTGATAATTCGTTTAGCGTGTTTAGCGGTATCAGTCTCGTGCGTAACTAAAATAATCGTACGTCCGGAATCATTTAAGTCTTCCAAAATCTCCATAATGGCATTACCGGATTTGGAATCAAGATTTCCAGTCGGTTCGTCAGCAAAAATTATCGAGGGATTATTAACTAGCGCGCGAGCAATAGCTACGCGTTGTTTCTCTCCTCCGGATAATTGATTGGAAAGATTGTTGATACGATGCTCCAGCCCAACGGCGCGAATAGCTTCTCGAACTAACTTGTCGGCATCGGGACGCTTGCCATACAGCAAGGGCAATTTAACATTGTCATAAACGGTAGTTTTGGGAAGCAAATGAAAGGCTTGAAAAACAAAACCGACTTCTTCATTGCGAATACGCGCCAACTCGTCATCGTCTAAATTACTGACATCGCGCCCCTTAAAAATATACTGACCGGAAGTCAACGAATCCAGAAAGCCCAAAATATGCATCAAGGTTGATTTGCCGCTACCCGAGGGACCCATAATGGCCAAAAATTCTCCCGACTCAACCTTGAAATCAACACCAAAAAGAACTTTGGTGACAACTTCATCATTAACGTAATCTTTTTTGAGATCTTTGATTTCGATCAGGGGCTGTTTTTTTTCCTGAGTCGCCATAATCTTTATTTATTCTCTTTTTTAAGCGTTATCACTTGGTCTCCTTCAGAAAGACCGGAAACGATTTCTACTAAGCCATTATCGCCACGCAAACCAACTTCAACAATCCTTTCTTGCGGTTCCCCGTTAACCATTACTTCGACAAATTTCTGAGGAATTTCTCCCAAAGCCGTTTCTTTGACGCGCACGGCTCTTTGCGGTATGTAGACAATCCCCTGCTTAGTTTCTGATTTGATAGTAATGTTGGCGGTCATGCCTGGCTTGATTTGCTCATTCCAAGAACCGTCATCAAAACTGATTGTGGTTTTATAGTAAATAACATCTTTGATAACCGTTTGCGCCGGATCAATAAAAGTTATGGCTCCGGAGAACGACTTGTCAGAACCAAAAGCATCCAACTCTATGACCACTTTGTCTCCTACTCTGATTTTAGTAATATCTGATTCCGGAATATCGGCCTTGACTTCAAATTTTTCCGTTCCCAGCATATTGATAGCAGCCGCACCCATCGCAGGAATCTCGCCAACCCTGAAATTTACTTTGGTAATCTTGCCGTCTATCGGAGCCTTGATATAATAATCGGCTAGGTCGGCGTACATCTTGTCCACTTGGGCTTGAGCTTGGGCCACTTGGGCTTGGGCAGCCGAGAGATCAAAACTCCTAGGTCCGGCCAGCTTAATATCTAACTGCGCCTGGTAAATGGCAACACTATTAGAAGCGGCTTGAATTTGGGAAGTATAACTATTAGCTCCATTGACTAAGTTGGCTCTCGCTGTTTGAACCGAAGTCAAGGAAGTGTTATTCAAAGTCTGCTGTGAGCTAATATTAGCCTTAATTGTGTCTTTTTCAGTTTGGGTATAGCTGGTGTTGACAATGATCTTATCGGATAAAGCGTAAGAATTATCCAAAAAAGTTCCAAGTTTGCCTAGGTAGATCCTAACAGCATCAGCGGCAGCCAATATCTTAGCCTCGTCGCCTCCGGAATTTTTTGCCGTGTCAACGGTTGTCCGCAAAGAAGAAAATTCGCTGTTTAGCAAACCGTAATCGTTTTCAATTTTATTTTCTAAGTTGCTATCAGAGGTAATCAGATAATAAGTAGTCTCTCTATTGATCAGCGCATTATAAACAGTGTTAAGGGCGGTCTGACTGGTAAAGATTGCGTTATTCAAGCTGTCAACGGTCTTGTCTTTAAGAATCTTAATCTGATCAGAAGATTCTCTCACTAAACTGTCGTAATCATTTTTAGACTTAATTAATTGCTCTTGGGTTAATTTAACGTCTTCGACCGATGATCCGGCTTTGACTTTTTCTAAGTTAGCTTTGGCGGCATCTAGACTTGCTTGATACTGTTTGAGTATGGCGGAAGCAGAAGCTAGATCCAAACGAGCTAATTCCTGTCCCGTCTTAACCACATCTCCTTCTTTAACAGAAACTCCGGCAATTTTTCCACTGCTTTTGAAAGCAAGGGAGATTTCGTGAGCCGACTCTACCGCTCCGGTAGCCGAGACTGTTTGCTGTAAATCTCCTCTGACAGCCGCTTCGGTAGTATAAGTGAATTCTGCTTTTGGCGCAGCAAAACGATAGATAGCAAAAATAATAATTGCCAAAATAATCGCCGCAATCAGCCAGAAGCGCTTCTTTTTAAAAAATTTAGGAAAAACGATGTTCATATCTTATTGATTTAATTATTTTAATTTATAGCAAACTTTTTCCAGTCATGTCTTTAGGTTGCTCTAATTGCAAAAATTTCAAAATTGTCGGAGCAATATCGGACAACAAGCCTGACGGCTGAACCAAGGATAAATCGCCTCCGGGAACTTCTGGCAATCCGGCATTCTTGCCTTCCAAATCCTTGGAGATAACTATGAAGGGCACCGGATAAGTACTATGTTCTTTGTCTATTTCTCCTGATTGCAAATTAACAATTTCCTCAGCATTTCCATGGTCGGCGGTAATAAAAGCCACCCCACCCTTAGCCAATACTACATCGATTATTTTTTTGACGCAAGAATCAACTGTTTCTACTGCCTTAATCGTCGCCTTCAAATCTCCGGTGTGTCCAACCATATCCCCGTTAGCAAAATTGACCACGATAAAATCAAATTTATCAGCCATGATTGCTTCCGTGATTTTTTTTGTTACTTCCTTGGCTGACATTTCCGGCTTTTCAGCGTAAGAAGCAACGCGAGGAGAAGGGACTAAGACCCTTTCCTCTCCCTCAAAAGCCTCTTCCCTTCCTCCATTGAAGAAAAAAGTTACATGAGCGTATTTTTCCGTCTCAGCAATATGCAATTGGGTCAGTCCGGCCTCAGAAATAACCCTAGCCAGTGGCGTCTCTATGGTTTCTGGTGGAAAAGCCACCTCTAAAGGCAAATCTTTTTCATACTCAGTCATCGCCACAAAGAAAAGATTTTTCAAATATTGGCGCTGGAATTTTTCAAATCCGGGCAAAACCAATGTTTTGCTAATTTCTCTGGCGCGATCAGCTCGAAAATTAAAAAATATGATTGCATCGCCTTCTTCTATGGTGGCAACCGGCTTATCCCCCTCTGTTATCACAACCGGAACAAATTCCTCGTCATAAACTTTCTTCTCATAAGAGGCCCTGACCGCCTCAGAGGGATCCTCAAAATATTCCTTGGCCTTACCCTCAACCATTGCCCTGAAAGCCAACTCTACTCTTTCCCAGTGGTTGTCTCGATCCATGGCGTAGAAACGACCAGAAAGTGAGGCTATTTTGCCAATTTTGAGTTCCTCGGACTTAGCCTGGATCTTTTCTACAAAATCTATGCCCGAATTGTAAGGCATATCGCGTCCATCCAAAAATCCGTGAATAAAGACGTTTTTACATTTTTCTCGAGCACACAATTCCATCAAAGCAAACAAATGATTGATATGGCTATGGACGCCACCGGAGGAAATCAATCCCATCAAATGAATAGCCCCCTTGCTTTTCTTGGCATATTCGATTGCCTGCAAAAACTTTTCATTCTCAAAAAACGATCCGTTAGCGATAGACTTATTGATGCGAGGCATGTTCTGATAAACCAACTTGCCAGAGCCAATATTTAAGTGCCCTACCTCTGAATTGCCAATCTCTCCCCAAGCCAAGCCAACAGCTTCTCCGGAAGCTTGAAGTGTCATGGAGGGGTATGCCTTAATTAAGTTAGTTACATTAGGAGTCTTGGCCTGCGAAATAGCATTGCTACGCGACGGCGGAGCGGCGCCCCAACCATCAAGAATCATTAAAATCGCTGGCTTTGGTCTTTTGCTTTCCATCATAAATTATATCAATCCTTTCCTAGTCATTTCTTTTGGTTTATTTATTCCAAAAATCTTAAGTATGGTCGGAGCCACATCTCCCAGTACGCCATCCTTCTTAAGTCTTACTCCCTTCTTAAATTTTTTACCAATCAAGATGAAGGGCACTGGATTCATAGTGTGCTCGGTTATTTTTTCTCCAGTTTCAGGATTAAACATGTATTCAAAATTACCATGATCAGCAGTTATAATAAGCGTGGCCCCATGTTTTAGCGCTGCCTCATATACCTTTTTGACGTACTTATCAACTTCTTGCGACGTTTTCTTGCCTGCCTCTATATTTCCAGTATGACCAACCATATCGGGACAAGCAAAATTAACGCAAATAAAATCGTATTTAGGTAAGGAGGAAATGACCTTTTTGGTAATTAATCCCGTAGACATTGCCGGCGTTTCATCGTATTTTTCAACGTGCGGCGAAGGAATATTAATCCTTGCTTCCCCACCGACAGGATCAGCATAGCCTCCATTAAAGAAAAACGTGACGTGAGCGTATTTCTCGCTTTCAGCAATGTAGGTCTGCTTCTTATCTTTCAAGACCATGGGCAAACTCATCTTCACGTCTTCAGAGGGATAAGCACTCAAAATACTATCTAAGTCCGGACCAAAATCAGTCATAGACACAAATAACAGGTTCTTTAGCACTTTTTTACGCTTGATAAATCCGGGATTTTTCTCTTCAAATTGTGGTTGAACAAAAGGCTTGGACAACTGGCGGGCGCGATCGCTACGCAAGTTAAAAAATATTACGGCGTCATTGTCGGCGATACGCGGCACTATTTTACCATTCTGATAAATAGCAATCGGCTCAATAAATTCATCGGTTACTCCAGCATTATAAGCGCGACTAATTCCTTCCTGAGGACTTTTGGCTTTATGGGCATCACGACCATCAACCATTGCATTATAGGCGCTAATAGTTCTCGTCCAAACTTTCTTACGGTCCATAGCATAAAAACGGCCCATTACCGTAGCAATGACTTCGTTTTTATTCAAAGATCTCTCTAAAGCCATTACCGACTTAAGCGAGGACAGAGGTGGAGAATCTCGACCATCAGTAAATAAGTGCAGATAAACTTTTTTAATAGGAAACTTACGTACCACCGTAAGCAACGCCAATAAATGATCTGGGTCGCTATGGGGGCTCTGGCCATTACTCATTATGCCCATTATGTGCAAAGACGACTTATTAGTTCGCGCATGCTTAATGGCAGCCAAAAAAGCCGGATTCTTAAAAAATTCTCCAGTATTTATTTGCTTAGAAATTTTAACCGAATCCTGATCAACTATCCTGCCAGCGCCCAAATTAATATGGCCAGCTTCTGAATTACCTACTTGATTCGAGGGAACGCCAACACAATGTCCCGAAGCACACAGCGTTGTCCAAGGATGTTTTTTATAAAGAGAATCTATGAATTTTGGCTTAGACAAAAAAATTGGGTTGCTTTCATCCTCGCGCCCCAGTCCCCAACCATCTAAAATCAGCAAAATTACCTTAGTTTGGTCTTTTTTATTCTTTTTTGTAGTCGGCATTACGTTTATTTAACGTTTTCTATTATAACATATTCGACTAAAAATAAAAAGAGGCGTTAGTCGCCTCTTTTTATTGAAAAACTATTTTTTAATTTCGTCGGAAATCTCCATCAATCTGTTATATTTAGCGACACGATCAACCCTAGACAATGACCCGGTCTTAATGTATTCGGCTCCGGAAGCAACTGCTAAATCAGCAATGAAATCATCCGAGGTTTCTCCACTTCTGTGACTGACAGCAATCTTATAATTATTGGACTGCGCCAATTTCATAGCCTCTATTGTCTCGCTGACAGTTCCAATTTGGTTTAATTTGATCAAAATAGCATTACCGACTTTTTTCTCAATTCCTTCTTTTAGAATTTTAGGATTGGTCACAAACAAATCATCACCAACTAAAGATAGTTTCTTGCCCAAAACCTTGGTCAAATTAGCCCAACCAGACCAATCGCCCTCCGCCAATCCGTCTTCCAATGACTCTATTGGGTATTTCTTGAGCCATTCCTCATACATTTTTATCATTTCTCCTGAATTTCTAGATTTTTTGTCGGCCTTCATTTCATAAATATTCTTTTCTTCGTTGAAAAATTCAGAGGAGGCGGCGTCGATGGCGATTTTTACATCTTTCCCTAATTTATAGCCGGCCTCGGTAACAGCTTGGACAATGAGGCCCATAGCCTGCTCATTGCCTGCTAATTTAGGAGCATAACCACCCTCATCGCCGACAGTTACCGGATAACCGGCCTTGGCTAACAACTTCTTCAGGGCATGAAAAATTTCTGCGCCGCAACGAATTGCTTCTTTGACGTTCTTCTGTTGCGGAGTAATCATAAATTCTTGAATATCAATAGACCAACCGGCATGAGCCCCGCCATTCATAATGTTCATCATTGGCACAGGAAAAGACATTTTTCCCTTACTCCAATATTTTTTATACAAATAAGCATAAAGAGGCTTATTTTGCGTGAAGGCACCACAACGAGCCACGGCCATAGAAACACCCAAAATGGCATTCGCTCCTAGTTTGGATTTATTTTCTGTTCCATCCAGCTTAATCATTAGGGCATCAATCTCCTTCTGCTTAGTCGGATCCATGCCTTTCAATTTCGGGGCAATAATTTCATTAACATTTTTGACTGCTTTCAATACTCCCTTACCGCCGTAACGTTTCTTATCGCCGTCACGAAGCTCTAAGGCTTCGCGAGAACCAGTAGAGGCACCGGAAGGCACTCCGGCCCAAGCTTTCTTGCCATTATCACAAACAACTTCAACTTCAACCGTCGGATTACCACGAGAATCAAGTACTTCTCGCGCCTTGACTGACTTTATCTTTGCCATAATTTATTATTTTATTTTATTTCGTAACTAATACTTACTGTCAATTGAATATCCTGGCTACCAGCCTCGATTGCGGGAGCGCTGGACTTAGCCATATCCAGCGCCTCAGCCATAGCATACCCGCCCATGCCGTAAGCTACGTTGGCCACTTCATTTCCGCCTTCATAAAAATTAACAATCCTACCTAATTTAATGCCAACTTGATCAGCTAATAAATTTGCTTTTTCTTTAGCTTGTTTAATTGCTTTTTCGCGAGCCTCGGCTTTAGCTTTTTCCGGATCATCAATCATGAAATTCGGTCCATAGACGCTATTGGCTCCTAATTCAGTAGCCTTAGCAAAAATATTGCCAGTTTTATCAAAATCCCTGACTTTTACTTGAACGCTCTGATTGACTGTGTAACCAATAATCCTCTGCCTTCCGTCACTCCAATCATATTTAGGTTGGACGCTGTAATTTTCAGTTTTAATGTCCTTTGATTCGATCTTAAATTCACTCTTTAAAGAGTTGATGATGCCATTCATTTTATCTGTTACGCCCTTCTGAGCTATTGCGACGCTAGTACCATCATTAACGATTCCCAAGGTTATAATGGCAACATCAGGGACTGCGGTAACTTTAGCGGTTCCAGTAACCGTTATTTGATTGATTACATCTGGCGTCTTACCGATATAGTCGTAGGCCCTCCAAGCATTTCTTGATAATAACACTAAATACACACCGGCAACGATTAACGCTAGACCAGCCAAAACCATTAACAGGTTTTTAATTAAATTGTTTTGTTCCATATTTTTATTTATTTAATAATTTTTTTAAGCCCAGGCAACTTTTTGCCTTCTAAAAACTCCAACATTGCTCCTCCGCCAGTGGAAATGAAATTAAATTTATTTTCTAATCTCATCTTTCTAATAATTTGCACCGTTTCCCCTCCCCCGACAATCGTCTCGGCCTTGCTGTTGGCCAAAAACTTGACTAGCGACGCAGTACCCTTAGCAAAAGCAGGATTTTCTATTAATCCCATGGGTCCGTTCCACATCACCATTTTAGCCGACTTTAATATATTCTCATATAACTTGACCGTATCCGGACCAATGTCTAGAACTAATTCATTTTGCCTAACATCTCCCATAGCATCGGTGCGTCCTTTTTTTGCCTCTCTTTTAATAGCCATCACCCCATCTACCGGAACCACAATTTGATTGTCTGTGAGTTTAAATTTTTTAACTTCAGCGAACATTTCCGGCTCAATCGGAGACTTTCCTACGCTTATGCCCATAACAGTAAGAACCGTGTTCGCCAAGGCCCCTCCCAATAAGATTCTTTTGGCGACCTTGGTAAAGTTTTTAATCACCTTCATTTTAGTGGAAATCTTGGCTCCTCCGATAATCACTACCAACGGCTTTTTCGGCTTACGCAAAGCGCTACCAAGATATTTAATTTCGTCTTCCATCAACAACCCTGCATAAGCTGGTAAAAATTCAGCAATAGCACAAACTGACGACTGCGCCCGATGACTAGCGGCAAAAGCATCATTGACATAAATATCGCCTAATACCGCCAATTGCTTGGCAAAACGCTTACAATTCATTTCTTCTCGAGGATGAAAGCGCACATTCTCTAGCATGAGAACGTCTCCATTTTTTAACGACCCGACCAATTCGATTGTTTTTTTACCGACTACTTCCGGTGATAATAAAACTTTTTTGCCTAATAACTGAGAAAGTCTTTTAGCGACTGGGCTTAGGCTATATTTAGGGTCTGGCTTGCCTTCGGGCCTACCTAAATGCGCCATCAAAATCACTTTGGCGCCCTTATTGATTAGGTATTTAATCGTCGGAACAGTTCTAACAATTCTAAAATCCTCGCTCTGACCGACTTTACCGTCTTTGGTAAGAGGGACATTAAAATCAACACGAACTAAAACCCGCTTACCCCTTAAATTTCCCGCCTGCTTAATCGCTTTGACTTTCATAACTACTTATCTCCTTCGATATCTTTTAAAATCCACTGATTGCCCTCGATTCTTTCCACTTCTACCTCTAAATCCTCGGCAATCCCTCCTTGCGCTAGCATCTTGATATTAAATTTAAGATTTTCCGGCAACACTTCTTCACCGTGCTCAACAATTGAACCCAGAGCGATTGTAGCCTTGGAAACTCTACTCAAATTATTTTTTTCGGCTTCCTCTCTTATTGCCTTATAGATCAAATCGGCCAAATGGAAATCATGCATACGCTTATTTTATTTTATAGATATATAGCCCATAACCGCTGGACTTATCAGTTACTATTTTATCATCCGGCTCATGACTTAGCAACTGCGAGCCTTTAGTTATTATTGTTGTACCAAGGGAGACTTCCTGCATTATCTTATTATAAACCTTGTTTATCGCTCGAGGTATCAGGTAAAGATAAATGACATTGGCCTGGCTCAAATCGGCTTTCATAAAATCGCGCCAATAGATACTCGCCCTGCCCCCGCCCTGAAAAATAGACCTTACAAATCCTGATAAAAAAGGAAAAAAAGACAGTTCATAACCGACGCATTTTTTTGCCCCACGGCTGGCCGCCTCAAAAAGGAATTCTCCATTGCCACAACCCAGATCATAAACCGTTACTCCAGAAACCGAAACTGCTTTATCAAATAGCTCAGCATAACCTTCTTTCCCGCTTGTCACGTAAGGCACTCCAGTTTTAAACAAAAAGAAAATATTAACCAGTATCACCAAAAGAAAAAAACTGACAAAAACTATCAATAGAGACAAGGCTAGGCCAATTAAATAAATGACAAACATAAATTAATGGGTGGCACAAGAAATACAAGGATCATAGGCGCGAATCAAGGCTCTGATTTTCAGTGAGCGCTTTTTTTCCGGCATATTCTTGATGTCCGGCAAATAAGCGGCGATATCGGCTTCCAAATTCTTTAAGAAAGAAACGGTCGGCGTAATCACTTTGGCTTCGCGCAAATATCCGTCTGCGCTTATTTTATAATGATGATAAAGAGTTCCACGCGGAGCTTCAGCGGCGTCCGATCCCCAACTTTCCTTACCCAAAGGATTAGCTGAAGCTATTAAATTAAGCTTGGCGGATTTGCTTATCTCATCCTCTAAATTAACAGATAAATCTTCAAGCAACGCTTTTAATTCCTCCACGCAATGCACAACCTCTATGGCCTGACAAGTTATATTATGAAAAACATTGTATTGAGGCATTTTCCATTTTAAGCTCTTAAATATGCCCGCCGCCAAAGGATTGAGATGACTGTGGTTGATATTAATTCTAGCAAGCGCCCCAACCATAAACGGTTCGCCATCCAATTCAGCTGATTTGGCTGCTCGATATGGTTCCTCTATTTCTTTGACGTGCTTAGTGAATTTTACCTCATCAATTTCCCGACTCTTGCCGTCAGGATATAAAATTCCTATATTGCCACCATAAAAAGGATAAGTCTTGCCGTCTTTTAAAGCGATAAAGGTTGTTTTTCTCTTACTCTGAGGAAGTTTGACTTTAGTAACCATATTAACCAAGCATAGAGCATCTTTTAAAGCGGACTCATATCCTTGAGACAACTCTTTTAGCTCCTGTCGTGACGGCAATGTTTTAAATCCCCCCACTTCGCAAGCAATCGGATGAACAGCTCTACCTCCAATGACTTCAATCGCTTTAAGAGCCCATTGCCTTACTCCGATGGCGCATTCTGTTTCTTTTTTATACTTGCCGATGAACTTCAGGTCATTGGTTATATCAAAAAAGTCAGGCAAGGAAAGAAAAAACAGGTGCAAAGCATGACTGTGGATGGTTTGAGCCATCAACATGGCTTTGCGCAACTTGACGGTTTGAGTGCTGGGACTTATGGCCATTGCCTTTTCCAGCGCTTTGACGGAACACACTTTATGGATTACCGGACAAATACCGCAAATACGCGAGGTTATAATGGGCGCTTCAGAGAAGTGTCTGCCCACCAGAATTCCCTCGATCAAACGGGCACCCTCGGTAGTCATTATCTTAGCTGATTTGACGTCACCCTTGATAATTTCGGCCACGAAGTCTGTATGTCCCTCCATCTTGCCTATGTGGTTGACTTGGATTTTCATTTTTTTGTGTTAACTTTCTTGGTCGCCTTCTTTGGCGTAGTATCAATATCTAATTTTTTAAGAATACTGTCGCGAGCACCAAAAACTTCCATGACATGATAAACTTTCTCGCGAGGAAATTCTTTAAGCAAGTACTTCATCAAATTCTCTATCTGCGCTCCTTCAAAAGAACCGCGACATCCCCAACAAGCCTGCTTGCTTTTTAGGCACACCGCCTTGCACCCACCCAAAGTTATGGGACCTAGGCAAATTTCTCCTTTTTGCAATAAACATTCATAACCCAACTTTTGGCATTCATCACAAACCGGCTTCTGCGGAATTTGCGGCAAACGCCCCTTAAGCAGCTGCCAGACTAATTCCATAAACTCATCGCCATTAATGGGGCATCCGGGAATCGTCAAATCAACTTTGACAAAATTATCAACTTCTTTAATGTCGGGATTTTCAACTTTAGTTTTCTTATAAACTTGCCTGATGGTTTTGTTTTTGTCTTGATAATTTTTTAATTCCCAAACTCCGCCAAGCGCTGCACAATTTCCCAGAGCAATCAAAAATTTGGAGCGCTTGCGCATTTCTTGCAATAATTTGATATTAGCCTTAGTGATCGGATTACCCTCTATAAAACAAATGTCATAACCACTCGCCGGCTCTGGATCGTCTTCAATCAAACGAAATTCATCTACCTGAACCTCTTTGAGTAAATCCAAAAATCTCTTGCCTTGATCAAGTATGACAAATTGACAGCCCTCGCATGAAGTTAGGCCGACAATGGCAATGCGTGGTTTGTTTTTTTTATATTTCATATTTGAAAACCTAATTCATTTTCTAACATTTCATAACTAACCTCGCCTTTGAATAACCCCCAACGCTCATAGCTTTTGTCAGTGTCAAAAAACTTATTATCATAAATCATGTAATCCTTATTATGACCGCTGGGAGTGAGATTGAGCATGACGGCATTGGCACCAGCAGAAAAACATTGCTTGCGCGCTAAGTCTCCTCCTACTAAAGTCTCCATTGCCGTAGTAACGGGAATGCGCGCCTTAGGCATAGCCAATCTTGTTGCCGCAATGACCTTCAATATCAATTTTGGATCAACTGCTTGAGAATTTTCTAAAGGAGTACCGGAGGCCGCAACTAAAGGGCCAAATGAGGGCATAAAAGTTCCAAGTTCTTTCATTAATAAAATATCTTGGGCCAAATCTTTGACGGCCTGTCCGGGCAAACCAACAATCATTCCAGTAGAAATTACATACCCAAGCGATCGCATCATCTTCAAATTATCAAGTCGCTGAGATAATTGATGCTCTGGCCGCATTTTGGCATAAAGCTCGGAATTGGAAGACTCAAAACGATATAAAACTCCATTAGCGCCAGCTTCCTTAAAAGCACGATAATCATCAAAGGTGCGATCACCTACCGACAAATAAATGAAAATACGAACCTGCCCTTTAATTGATCTAATAATTTCAACAATTCTCTCTTTAGTGTAATAGTCGTCTTCTCCAGACTGTAAAACCAAAATCTTATACCCCTTATCATCGACCGCTTTTACGGCTGTTTTAATTATTTCCTCCTGACTCAAACGATAACGATTAACCCCCTGATTGCTCCGACGCAGGCCGCAATACAAGCAATCATTCTTGCAATAGTTAGAAAATTCAATAATGCCATGAATACAGACGTGATCTTTAATTGATTCTTTGCGAGTTAAATTAGCTTGAGCAAAAAGAGCTTGCAGATCATCTTCATTTTTTAAAGATAATAAAAACTCTAAATCTTTAGCCTCAAGACCCTCTCCTCTATTCTTCAATAAAACCTCTCTTAATTTTTCATTGACGGTTTCAGGAATGCGCGCGCCATAACCTCCCAGCAGTTCAAAAATTTCATTGGCCTCTTGTTGGTCAATTTTTTTAATCAGGAAATCGGAAGTAAAAAGAACCCAGTCGTCTACTGCCAAATCATCAGTTGAACCAACCTTAACCAATTGGCTTTTACCATTGTATTCAATTTCCGCTACCAGTCCTTTAAC
>MWBE01000026.1 GCA_002068915.1 Parcubacteria group bacterium ADurb.Bin326 | reverse complement strand
TCCCGAAGAGATGTTGTGCATGCGGAAAATCAATTTGATTAAAGTAGTTTTTCCCGCCCCTGAAGGCCCGACAACAGCCAACCTCTGACGCGCCGGGATAACCAACTCAAAATTATCTAAAATACTTTTGGAGTTCTCATAATTAAATCCCACTTTTTTAAATTCTATTTTCCCGCTTGTAACCTTAAGTTGACGAGCTCCGGGTATATCTTTGATTTCAAAAGGCGTCGAAAGTATCGCCGTCATTTCCTCAGCGTCAGCCAAGTTCTGATAAATCATGCGAATCATCCAGCCGAAATTCCAAATGTGATCCATGATAATCCAAAGATAAGATTGAATTAAGACAAAACTTCCCAAAGTGAAATTATCATTTCTCCACAAAATTATCGCATAAAACATTATACCCAACTCCAAAACGACCATTAAAGCTCCTTGCACTGATTCAAAAATCGATCCCAAATCCCAAGCCCAACGGCGGATCTTCCTTAACTCTTCATTGGCTTGGGAATATGTGTCCACTTCCCTGTCATAGCCATTAAACAATTTAACGTTGGAGTTGTTGGTTATGGTGTCGGCCAATATTGCCGTACTTGCCGTCTCTTTCTCACTTTTTAAAACATCATATTTGAGCTTAAACTTGGTAAAAATCCAATTGATAACAATAAATAAGATCAGCCAGATTGAGATGCCGACTCCCAGCCAAAAATTGAGATTAAACATCACAATTACAATGAATATTATTCCGATAATCATCGGGATAATATTCCAGATAATTCGATCAACTATTGCCTCGTATCCGCCTACAAACCATTTGACTTTCTTGGTCAGTGAGCCGACAAAATTATTATTAAAAAAAGCAAAAGAGTGCTTATGCAGATTGGCAAAGCACATATTGTTGAGCTCAGCAATAACCTTGGATTCAAAATAGTTGGCGACAAAATGATTGACGCGCCTAAAAATCCAAACCCCCGTCTGGATTATCGCTATCGTAATCATTACCCTTATAATCGAATCGAAAATATTTTGCTTGTCTCCCTCGGAGACTAATAAATCAAAAAAACTGCTTGTAATAAAGTGGCTTTACTAATTCAAGTATTGACACTGCCAGCATGCTCAATAGCATAGCGCTGGCTGAGGGTTTATGTTGTATTGAAGCGTTTAAATAGTATCCTAAAGTCTTTTTAGTGTTTTCCTTCATAAATTTTAATAACAAATCAATCATTAGCAACAACTTTCGCAACCGCCACACGAAACGCTACCGCTAGCATATAAGACGAAAGATTGCCGTTTTTTGTTACACTTTTTTGACAATAATTAGAAATTATATCGCAATATGATAAAATAAAAAACCTTGTCGTAGCTGACAGGTTTCTCGTGTCGGCTAGTGCCTTTCTTTTACTGGGCAGCCTTGATAATAATTGTAAAAGTTGTTCCTTGTCCCTCTTTACTCTCAAAAGAAACTTTGCCGCCGCTGTGGGCTTCAACGATTTTTTTGACAATAAAGAGGCCGAGTCCCGAGCCATCAGCATACATATTGACAGCGTTGCCGGCACGAGAAAACTTATCAAAAATCTTAACTTGATCTTTTTGAGGAATGCCAATTCCAGTATCTTTGACTTCGACTTTAAGTAAATCTTTTTGTTGCTCTAAAGACAGGCTCACACCACCCTTTGACGTATATTTGATGGCATTATCGACTAGATTATAGATTGCTTGCTCCAAAAAATCTGCGTTAGTAAGTATTGGCGATGTTTTTTTCTTGAGTAAAAATAATTTCAGCTCGATTTGTTTCTCGTCAGCAAGCTCTTTGAGGTCTTTGTGTACCGAAATCAGGATCTCCTCTAACTGCGCCGGCCGAGCAGTTTTAGGATCGATAACAAATTCATCAGTATCAACCTCGGAGGCGCGCAAAATATCACTAATAATCACGTTGAGCTTGGTGGCTTTTTGATAAATATTACCGAAAAATTTCTTCTTCTCTTTATCCGGCAGTTTATCCATGCTGCCATCCATAAACATCGAAATTGTTCCGCGAATTACCGATACTGGGGTTTTAAGCTGATGACTGGCAATCCAGATTCCACAATATAATCACCGTCATCTCCGAATTGCTCGGCAAACTCTTCAATTAATTTCATAAATCCGGACCATTTTGAACTAATCTGAGCTAAAGCTAAATCAGAGCCCCTTAATTTAATTCCCAAGGAGTTTACTCTAACAAAAATCTCTGTAACCTCTTCATAAGACATATCCTTTTCTAGAATCTGCATGACATAAGGATAATTCTCAATAGCTTTAACTTTTTGAATTCTCTCAAGATATTTAGCATATCTAGGATCATCAAATGAGGTAATGCCTGTTCTTTGCAATATCTCGCCACTTTCTTTACTAAATATGTCAGAAACTGGAACCCAAACCGGATCGTTTTTTAAAGCCCCAGCAGCAACAACAAAAGTTCTCTTTTTTAGATCGCCATAGACATCACGTTCAGATGACTCTTCCTCATCCCCATTTTCTTCTATTGTTGAATCGTTTTCATCAACTTCGGTAATCTCGGTAGGTGGACCATCCGGATGCTCTAAGTTAAACATGATTTCAATCGGCCTGATCCTATTTCTAACCTGAACTGGATTACCACTAATAATGGCAGTTAAAGAAGTTAACCTCTGTTGACCATCCAATAATAGTAGCTTTCTAGATGTAGAAGGAGATCCATCTGAGATTACCGAAACATCGCGAGTTATAATATCATCATCTGTTTCCCAAACTAAAATAGCGCCGGATGGGTATCCTCGATATAGAGAATCTAACAAATCTCTTACTCTAGTGGCAGTCCAGACGTATCTGCGCTGCATTTCTGGTAATACCAATTCTCTTCTCTGAACTTTTTTTACCAACTCATTAACTGAAATGTCTGTCTTTTGCATATAGTTATTTAATTAAAGTAGTAAAATGTTTAGTCGTCTCTGAGCTTAATCTTGGCTAGTCATGGGTTGGGCATTTCAACTAATTTTTCGTTTTAAAAACGGAGCTTGTTTTTTAGCTCCTCTCTAAGAGATAAATTTATCATCGAATCCAATTCTTCTTTTACTGATGTAAAATCAACTATCATATAGTTAATTCAAATCCAAAAATTCCCAATCTTTTAGATTATTTTGGTCGTAAAAATATTTTTCTTTACTATTAACGCGCCAACTACTTTTATCCTTCACAACAATACCGCCAAATAGTTTTTTCCCGGTCCTATTCTGATCTTTAATATATGTTTGTAGGCCCTCAGCTCGTTCCTTAGCCGTCTGAGCGAACACTCCACCCTTGGTATCAAATAATCCAATCTTTCCATTATTTAACGCCACAATAAAATCAACATAGAAAGACTTTTTATTACCATTCTCAATATAAGGTATAGCAAAATATGTGGCATCCGCCTTACCATTCTTGAACCACCATTTGACTTGCTTTGCTTTTTCTAGGTAATCAATAAATGCGACTTCAACATCACTATCCTCCTCAAAAATTGACATCGTACTATCGCCAGAAGTCTTAGCGTAATATGGATCGATAATTGATTTTTTATAGTCTTTTTTCTTGAAATTAATATTATAATTAATCGAATCAGGCACATTCCATAGCTCCTCATTTTGAATTATTTCATGTTTACCCTTACCAACTTTCTCAAGATATAACTCTTTGGCCCTATTAATGACATCAATAAAAGCCTGGCGATTCTCTTCAGCCAGTACAATTGCTTGAATTTCCGTCCAGTGATCTTCATCCATTTCAAATGTTTTAGCAAAAAAACGATAAATCGAATCGTTAATTCTCTTAATAGACCTCAATTCAGCAGCAAAGGGATTAAGATTTTCCCTAGAGAACAGATCAAAGGCATTCTGTAATTCAACATCATTTTTTGGTAAGTCGAACGTACCCCTCTTATCGATACTTTTAGTTTCTTTGTCAACATCATCAATGCGACCGCTAGCAATTAACTTTGTATCAACAAGAGTGTGTTTTAGTGATATTCTTGATTTTAATTTTAACTCTTCTGTGGCTTTAAAAAATTCTGGAACAAAATCAGAAGATAAACGGGTTTCTTCTCTAAAACGCTTAGAATGATAGGAAGTCAGATCAACGGCTTTATAAAGTTCATCACGACGATGGCTCACAAACGGAGCAATATATTCTTTTGCAATATCTTCAGCTATGCCGATATCACTCAAACTGGTATAAACATACCCCAAATTAATGGCTGGGTCCTTATAGTGGTGCCATTCTGGCATTCTCATTATTCTGCCAATTGTCTGAATGGAAAAAACGATGCTCTTCCACTCACGGAACAAAACAAGGATGGCAGCTCTTGGGCAATCCCACCCAACTGCAATAGCCTGCTTGAAAATCATCACTTCAACCTCATTCTCATTTTTCTCAATATTTTCTAAATTGACTTTATTATCTTTATCAGATAAATAAATCGCTAACTTACCATTTTCAGTGGTAATACCATATTTGGACAGCAACTTAATAACTGAATCTTTTTTATCAATCAGACCTTTCTTGGCGTCAGGAATTTGAATCAACATCAATGGATTAACATCGGACCCTTCTTCCTTGTATTTCTTCGCTAATTCCAATCTCTTTTTAAGTCCTGCCTCAACGACCAATTCATCAGCGGTCTTGTCTGCTAATTTTTTATCCAGTTTATAATTTTCAAAATCCGGATTAATTACAATTTCTTTCTTAATCATTCCCTCTTCTTTGACATCTTTGAGCTCAACTTCAACGCCATTAAACACCCCTTTGAGTTGTGGAGTAGCTGAAACCTCAATTGTAATCTTAGGCGAAATTTCTTGAATAAGATCCTTAGAAATTTCAGTTTCGGCATTGCGATGGCTTTCATCGATAATTAAAATAATCTCCCTGCCAGCTTCTTTAGTTCGATTAATGATACTGGTTAGATTATTATCTCTTTCATTAGCGCGAATATAGATGTTGTCTTTCTTATTGATACTTGCCCAATTCAGAAATAGGATCTCATTTTGCTTAATCATTCTATCCTCAAGATCTTCATAATACGAGCAACGCAACCCCAAACCCTGATTTTCGTAATATTTTTTCAGACTATTTCTACTTTGGTCATGTAACTTATTAACCGCCAACCAAATAAAGGCAAATTTTTTACCATCAATACGCGAATCAACAAGTCGCATTAAGAATTCAGCCATCATTAGTGTTTTTCCTGATCCTGTTGGCGCCTTAAAGATGCAGATTTTATTGCCATCTGATTCAATCAAGTCATTAACTTGGTTTTTGAGCTTGAAAATCGCTCGCTCCTGATAATTTTTCAATTCAATCCACATAAATTTATTTGAATATTTCCCGATAAACCTTAAGAATAACCTCGGGAATAGCACATAAAGTAACTTTTGATTTCACATCTTCAAATTCCTGTTCGTGAGGATCGTCGCCAATAGAAAAGACATAGGTATTGAAATGGCCATCCATCTTTTTTATTATTTTTTTATAGGCCCCGATAGAATCTTCGTAGAATATTACGCCTAAATAATGGTCGCTATTCTTAAATATTTTAAAATCATCTTCGTCTTTAACTAGTTCAAAAGCATTCTCCCGGATACACAGCATCTCCGTCGATTTATTAACTAGCTTTCTTTTATTGTTATCAGTTTCTTTGGCTTCGACAAAATCATAAGCAGTAAAATACTTAAGATTACCGCCTAAACCAAGGACTTTTCGCCCTTACTATTTTTATAGCCGCCAATAATTTTACTAACCCTTGGATAACAAACATCAGTACAAATATCGGCCTCATTATTAGTACAAAGAATAAATTGACGATTGCCCTTATCTTCTTTATTTAAACTTAGAACAGCCTGAGCTGTAGTCCCAGATCCAGAAAAAAAATCTAACACAATAGCATTATCATCTGCCCCGTATTGCAAAAGAAACTTGATTAATTCTGTAGGTTTTGGATTCTCAAATAAGTCTTTCTTACCAAAAATGTCAGTTAACTCATTCGTTCCATCTGTTGTAGTTGCGATATCATATAGGATACTTCTTTCTTTAATCTTTTTTACTTCCCCATCATTATAATAAACCTTCTCATATGGTATCCACCTATCATTTCTTTTTTGCCAAAAAACTAAACCCTTTTGAATTAGCATTTCCATACGCTTTTTTCCAACTCTCCAACGGCCGTCTCCACCATCTGGTGCAACTGGATAAACATTTTTTCCGTCAGGAGATTTTAATGGAAAATACATTTTAGGTCTGTCTTCTCTCTTTGCTGTATTGCCCCATTTAGCTAATTTGACCGCAGTGAAACTTCCATTTTCATCTTTTTTATTATATTCTGCTTCTTCAACTAAAATTTTTTCATCTCTCCAGACAAACTTTTCTGATTTAGAATATACTAAAACATACTCATGCTCCGTTACAAAATAAGCGTCCGCTTGACCTCCGCCCTCCTTTTTTCTCCAAATTAGCATGCCGACAAAATTACTTTCACCAAAAATCTCATCGCATAACATCTTTAATGGAGCTTGTTCATTATTATCGATACTAATAAAAATTACTCCCGTTTTTTTTAATAAATTTTTAGCCAATTTAAGACGCTTATCCATAAATGACAGCCATTTACTATGTCTATAGCCATCATCCCTTGGTACAAATTTATCATTATATCGAAAGTCGTTATTTCCGGTGTTGTATGGCGGATCAATATAGATTACATCTATAGACTCCCAATGAGTGAAATTCAAAACGGCTAAAGAATGATAATTATCTCCTTCAATCAAATAATTAAAGGGCTTTGATGAATCGGAAATAATCTCTTTATTTTTAACTTCTTTAAGTACAGGAAATGGCTTGCCAGCAATTTCGTTTTTAAAGGTCTCATTTGGAGTCTTGGCATCGAGATCAATCAATACATCCAATTTCTCCTCGGTCTCCTTATCTCTATGCCAAACCAAACCATAGGTAGTGTCCTTGATTCGATTAATTTCTTTGATTAATTCTTCCCTGGACCAATTATCGTAGGTAGGTTTTTTAGCCATATTCAATAGTTGATTATGATTATATTTTACCGCTTTTTCGGGTCATTTGTCAAAAACAAAAAAGCCCCAGAGAATATGACTTCTAGGGCTTCTTCGTAGTGAGGTATTAATTGTTTAGAACATAAGAATCTGATGGTAACCCTTTCACATAATTAGCGTCGCACCAGTCAGAAGAAGTCAGTGAGTGGTCTGAAGCGGAGAGATCAGACCATACAAAATTATCAATACTAGAATCATACGCCGAAGCGGTGCCTGGATTTCCAATTGATCCTTTGACTTGGGTGGACACCGCTGATCCAGTGATTACATCATTTACCATGGCAGACAAAATATATGTTTTATAAGTTCCAGCGCTAATATAGTCTTCGTTGGGCAGCTCAACAATAATATCCCCATTAGGCTGTACGGTAATATTGGCATCTGTCAGGGAATAGCCATCACTCAAACTATATAGCCGAAAATTTGAAGTATCCAAGTTACCTGATGTTTGATAATTTAGAGTTATTTTTTTCCAGGCGATAGAACCAGCAGCATCAGCAACAACATTAAATCTAATTAAATCATTATTGCCATTAATCAATACTGACGACTGTTGAGATGTTGAAATAATTGGCGTGCTTTTTCTAATCGTTATTTGATTACCAATAATGGTACTAGATGCTTCATAAATGCCTACTGAATTGCCACTTGATGCTTCTATAGCTGAAAAAGAAGTGGGATCAAAGTCAAAACGAAACGACTCTCCGGAGATAAAATTAATTGGCAAAGAATCTGCTACAAGTCGTAAATTTAAAACTGTATTATCTGGAACAATCAAATTAAGGCCGTTGAACATAACACTGTCAGAAAAATTATATTCCCCGCCGCTAGAAATAACTGTCGTACCAACAAATAACCTGAAGTTGTCCAAAACAATCGATGGGTTATCTGACTTAAAAGTCAATTTATTTATTTTTATATTCCCATTTTTAGCATGAAGAGAAAGATTGATTAAATTGACGTCACTTAAACCAGATGGAATTAAGCGATTAACAATATGTCCTTGAGCAGCAATTACCTGCGGATTGACAATTGATACCATCTGACCAATTACTGGGGTTCCTAAAACATTAGCGTATTCAAGCGAATTAACACCTAGAACATTAATATCATCCTGACTATAGATTTGTGTTTGAATTGTTCCGGTTGCATTAGAACTTATATCGGCATACACAGAAACAGTCTTGCTTTGCCCCTTAGGTATAATTAAAGAAAAAAAGTAGTAGTTAGTTGAGCTTGAAGATAGTGAATTAACAACGCCCAGAGTTACATCTCCAGAAGCTAAGCGGATATTTTTCACATTATTGTGTCCGGAAAGAAAATTAAGTTTTAAACTGGTGGCTTTTAAATCTTCACTTGAGCTAGCAGTTAACAAATATTCCCCAATTTTAATATTGACGGTACCTGGTACTGCTAAAATATTTTGGTAATCTGAATTACTACTAACAGTCAATTCTGAGGTTATGGCTATGGACGATGGTTCTTGATAACCGTTGTACTGGCAATCTTTCTTAAGCCAAACGCCGTAGGCTTTGGTTTCTTTCAGATCCTTAATTTTCTTGAAGCTGAAAAGGTTCTTGAGTAGCCAGCCTTGAGAGATTTTAACGGAAGAATCATCGGGATTAGTGTAGGTAAAATCAAATAATGCTAAGACGCATTTATTGGTGTCTCCTAGAATGTTGCCGGCATTATCTTTGCCAGAATTAGGATCTGATTGCTTTAAGGCGTATTGAGGGTTAGCAATGCCAATAACATTAATACCATCTTCTATTTGCCTGGTAAACTTAGCTTGATCGGCAGTAACATCAGTTCTGTAATCTAGAGTTAATGTCTGATTGGTTTTGGTCTTATTTTTGATGAAGTAGCCGAAGAGTGGCTGAAACTCGCCTTGATTCATCTGGCTCATCGTCTTCCATTTGCCAGCCTCAAGTAGCTTAATATCAAAATTCTTGTCTGCAGCAGAAAACTGGTGAGAGCTTACGAGCTTAGGAACAGAGACGACATTCCAACCAGGGTTAAGGGTTATGGATTGGCTGTCACTGGCATGGGCGATGAACGGTACAGAAATAAAAAGCAATAGCGAAAACAGGGTGTAGGATAGGATTTTTTTCATACTGATATTTAAGGTAATTAAATGCTGTTTTGGGAAACACAAAAGGTCCCCCGCTACAGCTGATAGCCCCTCTCGGAACTACCACTACTCCTTTCGGAGCAGACCTATCCTACAAGTACTGGTCGGGAGACCGTCTCTATGTAGGATAGGATTTTAGAAGCCATGATCTGATTGCTCAAATTTTAGGCTTTATATATAAATTGTCATGGTTATTATACCAAAACAAGCTAAAAAAGTCAAACTCGGGCTAACCCAACATCATTAACCAGGCTAGCCCTTGTTTTGACTATGCCGTTCTCAAATTCCTGACCATCATAATGCACTCGGGGCAGAATATTCGCGGAGGTTTAGGCAGATGTGGGTATTGGAGGTATAGTTTATGTTTCAGAAACAGCCTATGACAACGGCAGCACTCCCAGATATTGGCGCCTTCTTCGTAGTTAAACTTTTTCAGAATATATTTGATCATAGGTGTTAGGAATTAAGAAGTTCATCAATTAGCTGGCTAGCCTCATATTTAGATAGTCCCTCAATCGTCTTGAATCTGTCCTCCATTTCATCCGGTTCGAAGTATTTCTGGCTGATCAAACGACTTAAATAACTCTTCTGTTTTTCGGTAGCAGGAATGAAGCCAGAATCGTCAGCTTGTTCCATCATATATAGCCCTCTGTCGGTCTCTGGGAGCCCCTCAGAACGATTTTCTGTCCTAAGTTGAGGATTCATGCCTTCATTAAAATTAGAGGCCTGTATTGGCGTCGTTTCTTCTGATCCAAATACTGTTTCCAAGTCTTGAGTGAAGATATCAGAGAGACCAGTGGAGCGGATAACGGCATCAATGTAAGCGGATTTCTGAGCCATCTTTAGGGTTTTGTTGATATCTCCCTGGTTCTTAGAGAGGATTGCTGCTCCCCGGCCTTGCCCAATGATTTGATTCCCTCGGTATAGAGTACAGACATAGGCGATCATGTCTTTTACCGAGCTGAAGGAATTCATGGTTTCGTCATCTCTTTGAAAGGTAGCGGTGAGGTTGTAAATGGAAGCGAGTTTCTCTGCTCCGCCTTTGGCCAGAGACTTCCTGCCCTTAATCTCATAGTAATCCTGATTTTCTTGGAGCTTGGGCAGGACTTGAGAAATGAAGTAGCTCCTTTTAGCCAGTAAATTATCAACGCCTTGCCGAAAAGATTCGAGAGTATCGGAGAAAGGTTGAATTAGCGTATTAGGTATAACAGCGGTTGCTACTTGATTCATATGATTTTAGTTATTAATAATTGGTTCTGCGAATATTCGACTTTGATCTTGTCGCCTGGCCGGAATCCGCATGCTAATAGATAGTTATTAGCCAATCGAATATACGGGATTGTACGACGCAGCGAATGGAGTGAGCTGACAGTCATGGGTCGGACTGCCGCATTTTTGTCGTTTGTCATAGATTTGGATTAGTTAGTTAAGCCGGACTGCCGCATTTCAAGCAAACTGATTCATAGAGGACTTCATCGTTGAGAAAATCCAAGAGTTGAAAGGTCTTGAATTTATGCTTGCACCGGCCTTGTTGGGATTTGTCTTTGCGATTTTGCTCTTCTTCCCAATCGAGTTGCCTGAACTTTGATTTATTTTTGCTCATAACTCCTCCTTTCAGTTTTAGTCTTAGGATTGTTGTCTCTGGGATCTGGACCTATCGGACATAGTGCGCCGCCTAGATCCAGAAAGGGGCGAAAAAGACGAACGAAGTAACTGGGAGGATTATAGGTAGGCAGGGAGACGAAAGGAGTGACGTCAGCCATAGCGATTGAATTAAACATAGTAGATTTTGTTAGTTAATTAGAGATGGGTTCGACTTGGAGATAATAGAAGAGATGGATTTTACGGGGAAAGGTAGCGATGACCTCTCCGTTTTCATCTTTGCTTTCTACGAATGTGATGCTTTGAATGCTTTTCTCGCCCTTGCGGACACGAAACTTGTTAGCGAGCCATTGTTTAAATGTCAGGCAATTTGTATAGGGGTCGTATTTAGCTGCTTCTTCTTTGCCATAGCGGCGCTCCAACTCCTCAGCGACAGCCTGCTTAGTGACCTGGGAGCCAGTATAATTTGATCTGATTATGGATTTGATTGATTCCATATGGTTTTTAGTTAAGAATTAAGGAATTAAAAGAGCCGCCGAGCGACGACCTTTACGCGCTGACGACTGAGAGCGAAAACAAAGATTTATCATCAATGTTTTCAATAATTTAGTGGTATTATAAATCCTAAATAATCATGGGGGGAGTGTTTCGATTTGGGTCCCATCTTCTGGCCTGGTACCATGGGGTAAGGGTATTAGCCGTCGTCCTGTTCTTTTTTTGAGTTTCAGGGGTTAAGTACCTAGGGCAATAAAAAATTTCAAAATATTTTTTAGGCACTCTGGACAGAAATATTTGTACTTGTGATAAACTTAAAATAGTGAGATTACAAATAGATCGCAATTTATCAAAAAAGATCGTTATTATTTATCCACAACCACTAAAAACATCAAAAAAGTCCAATAAAATTTAGTGTTTGATAGACTTTTATTACTTGTTGTAAAATTTGATTATAAGAATGAAAAACCAAATTATGTTAGTAGAAAATTGTTTTAAAATAAGTATCGGCTCATTTCCTAAGGGCTTGGTTAGAAAATGTGAGGATGGCGACTTCCCTGCCGGCCAACTCAAAATATCCAATGGCGAGAAAACTCTGAATCTATCCTATTCCTTTCAAATTGAAGCGGATAATGGAGTGGCCACCTTTTCTTTCATTTCCCCGTATTTCCCCCATGAAACAAGAAAAATCCAGACTATACCCATGGAAATAGTGCCATCAGCCTGGGGTAAAAAGTGCTATTTTCAATGCACTTGCGGCCGGCGCTGTTTCACTATTTATTTGCGACCCGACGGAAAACGCTTTGGCTGCAGAAAATGCCTTGACTTGACCTATGAAATTGAAACGGTTAATCGCCAGCTAATGAACGGCGATATCCTGAGAATAAACCGGCTTAATGTCCTACTAGAAAAGAGAGATAAGATCAAGCGAATATTTTATGACGGCAAAACCACTAGGCGAGCCCAATCCTTTATCCACTTGAGAGAAAAATGGGGTCTCTAATTTTTCCCTGACAATCATTAATAATTTGTGCAATTCGGCTAGTATTTTTAAATTAATTGACTATTAATAGCTAAAACGATTCAAAAACAACGGCGTCTCCACTTAAACCATAGCACCAATGACCAAAGATTTAATCGATAAGAACAAAATACTGAGAAAAATCACCTGGAATTACCTAATCAGAAACTTGCTGGATTTGGTGGCTTTATCATTTAATAAAATCAAGCGATCCATTAGGATGCCGTGTATTTTTGCTGTCCTGTCATTTTTCTTGGAACAACTTTCCCATCGACATTGTCTTTACCACAAAAATAAAAACTTCAGCGACAATCCATCTAACTCTTTGCCGTTTTTAAGAAGATTTTGAACAACTCTCTAGAATTAAAGCTTCTAGTTTTAATTCTAACTATTTTTTTATTAATAACCGCAATAATTGTTGCGGCAGATGAATCTGGCCTTCGGCCTAGGTTGTCTTAAATTTGATTTAATATGTTAGTCAAAGAATACTTAAAAAACAAAAATATACCGTTCAAAGAGCATTATGGTGAATTGATCGTCCCCTGCCTTTTCAATGGCTGTGACGATGACAGCAGAACCGGCGAAGGCCATTTGTACTTCAGCGCTGAAACCGGCCAATACGACTGTAAAAAGTGCGGCGCCAAAGGAAACCTGGTTACGCTAGCTAAATTTCTTAATGACGATGATTTTTTGAGGCAGGCAGCCGGCGATAATCAGCCACTTCCGCAAAATCAATCAAAAATCAGAAATAAGAAATTTAATTCTGACTTGGTTGAAAGATGCCATAAACAGATGCCGGAAAGAATCCGACATTACCTCAATAGCCGCGGTATAAGCAACGAGATTATTATTAAATATAAAATCGGCTATGGCAAGTTTTACAACACCAACTACATCACCATTCCGATTCAAAACACCAGCGGAGATAATATTTTCTTAAAACTTCGGCAAGATCCGCAAGACGGCGATGATAAAAAAGTCTATCCGTGTGGCGAAGCCCAGATTTATGGCTACGACACATTAGAGGAAAATAATGAGTATGTTGTTATTTGCGAAGGCGAGCTAGACAGACTAACCCTCATTTCTAAAGGGATACCGGCCATCACTAGCACTGCCGGAGCCTTGACTTTTAAGGATCATTGGATTAATGGCTTGGCTAAATTCAAGAAAGTTTATGTCTGTCTTGATGTTGATAAGGCCGGCAAAGAAGGGACTGAAATGATTATTAGAAAAATGGAAGTTCTTTCTAAAACCGAAATCTTTAAAATAACCCTTCCCGATGAACTAGGAGAAAAAGGAGACGTGACTGATTATTTTATCAAATTCGGTGGTACGATTGAGGATTTATTCGGGAAGTATTGCCAACTTACTAAGTCAGTTATTAATATTGACGAATTCCATCCCATAACGGTGGAAGAACTTATTAGCATACTGGATTTAAGCATTAAAAAGGATGATACCAATAAAGTAATTACCTTTTTAGGATTGCTATCAGCCTATACTGAGGAATCGCAATTCAATATCAGTTTCAATGCGCCCTCATCCTCGGGAAAAACCTTTATTCCGCTGGAAATTTCTAATCTATTTCCTGAAGTTGATAGGATTGAACTATCATCGTGCAGTCCCACAGCTTTCTTCCATGATCATAATGTAATTGATGACCAAGGAAATTTCATAGTCGATCTGTCAAGGAAAATCTTAATCTTCCTAGATCAGCCGAATAATGAGTTGCTAGTTAAGCTACGGCCGCTATTTTCTCATGATAAGAAAACATTGGTATCGAAAATAACCAACAACAGCCAAAAAACCGGGCTGAAGGTTAAAGAAATCCATATGATCGGTTACCCATCAGTGGTTTTCTGCACCGCCAATTTAAATATCGACGAACAGGAATCAACTAGGTTCTTCGTCTTAAGCCCAGAAACAGACTCCGAAAAGATTGGACTTGGTATGAAGCAAGTCATTAAGCGAGCGATTGATGTCGAAGCCTACAAAAACTGGGTTAATAGCCAACCAGAGAGGCAGCAATTAATCAAAAGAATCCTAGCCATCCGCTCAGAAAGCATCAATGACATCAAAATAGATAAGGCGGCAGCAAAAGAAATCGAGGAAAAGTTCATGAACGGCATTAAATCATTGCAGCCGCGCCATCAACGGGACATTAAGAAATTTATTTCCCTAATCAAGGCTCTAGCTTTGCTCAATTTATGGTGGCGCGATCAAAACGGCCAAACAATCACCGCTAATGCCGATGATGTTAATATGGCCTTTAATATCTGGCAAAAAATATCCAAAAGCCAAGAGCTAGGATTACCGCCGTATCTTTTGAAATTCTACAATGAGGTAATTATTCCGGCCTGGGAAGAGAAAAGCGGAGGCCTGACGACTGAAGAGGCTATAGCTTCGGAGATCTACGGACTAACCAGGCAAGAAATTAGCCAGAAACACATGAGCGTTTATGACCGTCTTATTAACGAGAACACTCTAAGGATTCAGATTCTACCTAGCCTGGCTACCGCAGGTCTGATAGAACAGCAGAAAAATAACCCAAATGACAAGCGGGTTAGCTATGTCTACCCTTGCCTATTGCCGGCCAAAAATGAAGCGGTTAATTGGGCTATGAATAACAATAGTGTGGAAGGGTTAGATGAATTTACATCTGAAGAATTTGCCAAGTCTAGCGCCTATAATGATGGGCTAGACACTAAAGATGACGGCAAGACAGCCCTCGAGTATATTTCAGAAATATTTTAAAATCTATGATATTATTAATTGATAATTTTCACAATGGCGAATTAAGAAAAAACCGACCCTTTAGGCCATTTTTCATTACCATGGAGGAATACAAACAGGAATTGGGAGAGGAAATTGGAGACTACAGCGAGCAAGAGTTAGAAGAGGCCCTTGAACTGCAAAACGGATTGGCCACCAGTTGCTTCAATTGTTGGCAAAGCAGGAAAAAACAAATTTTTAATAATAATTTAATCTAATATTATGGGAACAAAAAAATGTTTGTTGTATCTTCGGGTCAGCACAACCGGACAAGGACGCGACGGCGACAGTCTTGAAGATCAAGAAAATATCTGTCGCCGCAAAGCAGAATCAAGCAACTTGGAAGTCGCCAAGGTGTTTAAAGAGCAATATAGCGGACGCAAGCAAAACCGGCCGCAATTCAACAATCTAATCAACTATCTAAAGAAACATCCTAAGGAAATCGATTGCGTAATCATTAAAATGATTGATCGCTTTAGCCGTGGCGGCTCTTACGGTTATGAAGATCTAAAAAAGCAATTGGCTAAATTCGATGTTAAACTAGTCGATGCTTATGGAGTTATCCAAGAAAGCATCAATACCTTAGAACATTTGGGTGTTAAATATGATTGGAGTACCATCAGCCAAAGCTCAGTAGCGGAGCATGTCATGGCCGAAAATGCCAAATTTGAAGCGACCAATATTTTGACCCGCACTATCGGCCAGCAAATAACCCTAGTTCGAGATGGTTACCATGTTGGCAAATGCGATGATGGCTTCATGAGTAAAAAAACCATATTCGGCTCAAAGAAAAAAACCATTCGAGTAATAGATCCAGAAAGAGCCCCCTATTACAAAAAAATGTTTGAAATGCGAGCCGCCAATACCTTCACTGACCAGGAAATAGTTGATACGATCAATTATATGGGCTTTAAAACCAAAATCAGGAACCGCTGGTCTAAGGAAGATTCGACCATAATCAACAGCGTCGGCAATAAGCCATTAACCGTCAAGCGGCTTCAAGAGGTTATTGCCAGGCCGGTGTATTGTGGAGTTAATTTTCATAAATGGACCGACTATAAACCGATCAAATCCCATTCCGATGCTCTTGTCGATATCGATACTTTTAATAAGGCTAACAGGGGCAAAATATTTATCGTAAAAAAAGAAAACGATGAATACGGCATTCTTTATAATTATTATCCCGAGAAACAAGCCCATAGACGCAATAAGAATAATGCTGATTTCCCTTTAAAAAACTTTATCCTTTGCCCCCTATGCAACAAGCCATTTAAGGGCAGCAGTCCCAGAGGTAAATCAGGCAAGCGCTTCCCTATCTATCATTGCGATCGAGGCCATAAATACTATGGGATTAAAAAGCAATCGTTTGAAGATAATTTTAATCAGCTTTTAAACAATATCGAAATGAGAGCCAAATTCAGCAAGCATTTTGATCTTTTCATTATTGATGCTTGGCGGACTAAAAAGGAAGATTTGGATCAGACGTCTTGCGCTATCAGTAGAAACTTAACTGATTTGAAGAACCAACAGTCGTTAGTTATTGACCAGCTTACCAGGACTAACAATGATTTAATAAGAATTAAACTAGAGGAAAAGATCGAGAATTTAGAAAAAGAAATACTAGAAGCCAACTCTCAGATAGAACAAATCGACCTAAAAGAGAAAGAAATAAAAGAATTTATTGAATACTCAAGAATGTTAGTGGAACACCTTAATGATTTGTTTAATTTTACAGAAAATCCAAAACAAAAACAGGCCCTTGCGAGCCTAGTTTTTGATAACTTTCCTAACTATGATCAGATAGTTAGTGGAACACCGGATTTAACGCTAATTTTCGATAAAAAACAGTCTGAAAAAGAAACGAAATCCTATCTGGCACGGGATGTAGGAATCGAACCCACGCCTTCTCTTTTGGAGAGAGACATACTACCACTATACTAATCCCGCAAACTTTCACTAAATAATTTATAATAATCCTTGAGCTCTAGTGCCACTTTATAATCATAATATCGCAAAGAAATGCAGCCGGGGTAATCATTTTTCTTATTTTTTCCGGTATTGGGCTTCAAATATATACTAAATGATTTTGTGGGCAAGCCGGTAATTTCAGACCAATACTTCTTCTGTTTTTTAATATTATGATACTGATGTAAATGCAATATGGCTCTAAATTTATTTTCATCTAAATCAAAAGATGATCTCAATAATATTAAAAAGGCTCTGATAAGATTCGGGTCAGAATTGATAATTCTCAAATCACTACCCCCCTTACTGCCCTCTCCCCAAAATAAAAGGGAACAAAAAATCTTATCTAGAACAAAGCTTCTCTTTATGGAGTTAATTTCTTTCTTTACTTTTTCAAAAATATCCAACGAGATTGCCTCTTTTTTGAGTCTTTTACTTTCAATCGCCTTGGCTCGAGCTGCGACCATCGTATTACCTAATCTTTGCGTCGCAAACTTATTGAGGGGTAGACTCCTAACCCACAAGGAGACTGTACTTTTAGAAATATTGAGTTTTAAAGAAATCTCCCTTAAAGAATATCCATGTTTACGCAAAGAAATGGCTTGGATTTTTAATTCTTCTTTCATATTTTCGAACCACGTATAAATGTTATAATTATATTATAACAGGGTTCAAAAATATTAACAACAACCAAAAATTATTTGGTTTCTTTGTGATGGGTGTGCTTTTTGCAATGCTTACAGTACTTTTCTGTTTCCAGTCTGTTCTTGAGTAGCTTCTTATTTTTTCTGGAAAAATAATTTACACTCTTGCATTCGGTGCACTCGAATTTGATCATGTTATCTTGCGACATACTGATATAATGAATTATTCTCTTATTAACTTTAGCCGGCCATCAGAATCGAACTGATAACCTACCGCTTACAAGGCGGTTGCTCTACCATTGAGCTAGGCCGGCAACAGTGCCATATAAACGATTTGTTTTAAATTAAACGCGTGGCTGTTGCTCTTCCTCGGACGGTAAGCATAAAAACCACCATATAATCCGATTAAACCTGCTTTATATTAACACAAAAGTAAAATAATTGCAACCCCTTTATTTTAAGCTAAATCTTCTCCCCTTTTAAGCTCCAGGGACCGATTTCTTTGATTTTTACAAGTACTTTTTGCCCAATCAAGGATTTTTCCCCAACAAAAGCAACGATTTTAAAAGAAGCTGTTTTACCATAGCATAAGCCCTTTTTCCAGCCGTCAACCAGAACCTCGACGTTTTGTCCTAAATACTTCTGATTATTTGCTGTAGCGGTTTCTATTAAAATGTCATTGAGAAAATTCTCTCGCCTAGCCTTTTCTTCGGCGTTTACATTGTCATCCAGTTTAGCTGCTGTCGTTCCCGGGCGCGGCGAGAACCTGCCGAAATAAGCCATGTCAAATTTAGCTTGTCGCATCAGATCTGCCGTATGTTGAAATTCCTCTTCCCCCTCACCAGGATAACCCACTATGATATCGGTGGAAATTGTTATTTCAGGGATTGCTTGCCTAACTTTCTCAATCAACGACAAGAAGTGCTCCGGGCCATACTTGCGATTCATTGACTGTAAAATCTTTTCATCGCCCGACTGCAGAGCTAAATGCAAATAAGGCGTTATGTGGCCACCCTCGGCCATCACCTCTATCAAATCACTAGAAAGATCTTTGGGATGAGAAGTTAAAAAACGAATCCAGAAATCCCCTTGCAGTCCATTTATTTCTTTGAGAAGCTTAGGAAAATCATATTCGCCTTCATGATAAGAATTAACGTTCTGCCCCAAAAGTATTATTTCCTTGCACCCGCCTTCAATCAATTTTTTACACTCATCAATTACCTCCTGAGCCGGACGCGATCTTTCTCTCCCGCGAGTAAACGGCACTGCGCAGTAGGAACAGAAATTGTTGCAACCGTTCATAATTGGCACATAAGCGGAAAAATTACAGTTATATTTGGCCGGCAAGCAGAGATAATCGTTTTGAGCCGGGTCTGCTTCGCCACCAATCAGCCCGACAAGCTGAAAAATTTCAGTTACTGGAATCACTAAATCAAAAAAGCGCAACATATTCTCTTTGTCGGAATCCAAAACGCAGCCAGTCAGTACTGTTTTTAATTCGCTTTTTTTGCGACGACGACGCCACTCTTTGGCCTTACCATAAACCCGATCAATAGCCTTTTGGCGCACCGAACAAGCGACCACAACAATAAGGGAGGCCTCTTGCTCAGACTTGGTCCTGCTCCAGCCATAAAACTCAAGCAAAGCTTCGATCCTTTCGGCATCCGACTCATTCATTTGGCAGCCTAAAACCCACAAATAAAATTTCTTATCATTGGGAAACATATCGCCCAGTATAACCCAAATATCTCTTTTTTTCAAGCAAAAAAACCGCCCTAAGGGCGGTCTGTAAATTCATCAACTTATTTGGAAACCAACATCCAAGTCAGAATTAAACTAATAACGGCTGAGGCTCCCAAAATCATACCAGTCATGCCCGCAATCCTAGTAACAGAAGACGTCCCCGTTTTAGTGGCCACCTTCAATTTGCTCATATTATTTGACGATTATCTTTATTCTATTGGCATCTTTTGGCGTAGTTTTGCGCCAATAAGGAGAAATTACGGTTTCAATCTCCTTGATTGCGTCGGTTTTAACCGCATAATCCTGTATTTCCTGCTTAGTTTTTCCAGTAAAGTTATCTTTGGCAAGAAACTCACTTCCCTCTGCTAATTCCGTGGTTAGAGGATAAGATATTTTAACATTATAACTTTCACTGCTGTTAGCATTAACTACGGCATAACGAACTTTTTCCGGATCTATAACGGCAGTCGCTGAACCGGATTGATTGACATTCTGAGCTCTCTTACGTACAGCCTCGGCTAGCTGAGTCGAGTCCGCCTTAATTGTCTTGAGGCGGATTTTTGCGGTCATGGTAAATTTATCAGTCTCATCCCCCAATTTTTTATCAAGAGCATAGGAAGCTATTTCCCCAATAATATTAGAATTCTTAGCGCCACCACGAGAAATGGCTTCGGCTACGGTTTTCTCAATTATTTCCTTTTTTGCCTTACTAATATCGCTTTCGGCCAGAAACTTAATTTCTCCGCCTTCTTGTGCTTTAAATGACAGTTCGCTATCGGCCTGACCATACACAAATTCTTGTGTTGCCACCGGTAGTTTTATAATAACCAATTTTCCAGCGGGCAGTTTAGAAAAAGTCGCTTGATCTTTAGGAAAAACATCTACTTCAATCTCCCCCCCAACCGGTACTGATACTTGCTTGTCTGTTCTGACTATGGTACCGTCGGTAGCCTGCAGCTGAGTTGTTCTAACTAAAGTTTGCGTAGCTTTGCCATCATTTTTAATTTTTACTTTACCAACTATATTTCCTTGGGAACCGGAAGCGGCTTTGGTACTTAAAACGTCAAAAGTGCCAGTCGCCTGAACCTCCGAAAGAGAGATTTCTCCCCGGATAGCATCTAATTTCTTTATTTCTTCTGCCGTTGAGCTGGTTCTCACTTCAGCGTTGAAATTAAGGTTGACCACTTGCGGGTCTGGCGTAACAATTATCGTCGCCTGACTATAAAAAGTCAGAAATAATGCACACAAAATCATTGCCGCAAAAACGACGAAAGTAATCGAAATGTTACGGTAAAGATTTAATTTTCCCATATTTATATTTCCATTTTCCATTCTTTTATAACCATTTTGACGTCTTGGGACTTAACCTGGAGCTTTTTTTTGTTAATTAGCGACAGGTTATCCAAATGCACTCGACTGCAAGCCTCATCAATAGCATCGATCGCCTTATCAGGATAAGATCGATCCTTAATCATTTTAGTTGATCGCACTGCTTCTTTTAAGGCCTCCGGCAATATCTCGACTTGATGATATTTTTCATAAATATCCTTGATGCCCTTGAGTATCAACTCTGTTTCTGCCGGACTAGGCTCAGAAACAAAAACTGGTTGCAAACGCCTATCTAGGGTTTTATCCTGCTTGATGAATTTGAAATACTCATCTTTTGTTGTGGCCCCTACTACTTGCAATTCGCCCCTAGCCAAAAGCGGTTTCAGAATATCGGCAGCATTAATTGCGCCCTCCGCCTCGCCGGCATTAGCCAAAATATGTATTTCATCAATAAACAGAATGATAACTCTTTTAGAGGCTACTATTTCATCGGTTATTTTCTTAAGGCGTTGCTCGAATTCTCCGCGATATTTGGTTCCGGCAAGGATACCTGTTAAATCAAGAGCCAAAACTTTTTTGCCGTAAAGGGATGGTGGTACTTGTTTGGAGGCAATATGCAATGCCAACCCCTCCGCAATAGCAGTCTTGCCAACTCCAGCTGCGCCAACTAATACGGGATTATTCTTAGTGCGTCGAGAAAGTATTTCCACTACTCGAGAAATCTCGCGCTCTCTACCAATTACGGGGTCAAGCTTTTTATCTTCAGCTGACTTAGTAAGATCCCGCGAATGTCGAGAAAGTACCGAGGCGGAAGAAATTGAGGAGCGATCTCCTGAATTAGTCTGGCGATAAAGCAACCAAAGAACCGGAAGAATCACCAGAAAAACAATAAAAGGAGAAAATTGAGCTAACAATTCAGGATTCATAATTTAAGCATGGTTAATTATGCATCGAGATACCAGACTCACCTTTATTATTATAACATATTTCAATCGCTATAGGCAATTGATCCCTCGCCCAACAAAGAATCTACGTTTTTTTTGAGACTCTCTCCATAATTAATTTTGAAAGAAGTCATAATTCTCTCACGACGACCGGGCTTTTCTATTAATATCTCTAAGGCATTATTTCCTGAGTTATCGGCAATTAAACGTTTTAGTTCTTTGGATAAATTATAGTCAAGCGGATGAGGTAATTTCAAAAGAACAGTCTTTTCAACAAAAACCTTGGGGGCAGCACCCCTGCGAAAACGGTTGCCCGCCGGTCTTTCTCTGACGGCTACTACGAAATTAGACATGGTTTGCTCTAAATTCTCATGATTTAGAATCGCCGCCATATCGCATAAAACCTTTGACTCGCCATCTTTATCAGAAACTTTACCGGAACAAATAATAATACTATCCGGTTGCCAAAGATGCGGATTCTGTTCTAACACTTTGGGAAAAACTAAAATCTCGGTATCGCCGCTAGTGTCTTCAATTTTAACAAACAACATGGCGTCGCCCTTTTTAGTAAAAATCTTTTTGACTGCAGTAATAACTCCGGCCACCCTAACCTCTGCTCCATCAGCAACGCCTTTAAGCGCCGAGCAAGCCACGGCATAATTGCGTATCTGAGGTTGAATATCAGAAAGCGGATGTTCCGAAACATAAAGTCCTAAGTACTCCTTTTCCCAAGTTAATTTCTGTTTTTTTTCTAGCGGATCGACTGTCTCCAATTTTAATTTTGAAGATATATCAATTTGAGGGGAAAGATCAAACAAAGAATTTTGATTTACATTCTGTTCTTTATTTAACTCTTGAACAAAAGCTAAAATCTTGTCCATATTTACCAAAATGGAATTGCGTTCTGCTAAACTATCAAGCACTCCGGCGCGAGCCATTGCTTCCAGGGATCGTTTGTTAAGATCCTTGCTTTTGACGCGAGAAAGAAAATCTTCGAAGTCCTTGTACTTGCCGCCCCGCTTGCGCTCTTCGATTATTTCGTTGACGATATTTTCTCCTAACCCCTTAACCGCCAATAGTCCGAAACGAATACGCGGCTTCTCTGTTTTCAGACTTTCCGCTACCACGCCAAAATCAGCAAAAGATTCATTGACATCAGGTGACAAAACTTCTATCCCCATTTGGCGACACTCTTCAACTTCGATAGCAATACGATCCAAATTCTGCTGATCG
>MWBE01000025.1 GCA_002068915.1 Parcubacteria group bacterium ADurb.Bin326 | reverse complement strand
CCCAAAGACATCATTTTCTTTTTGCCTTTCTTTTGTTTTTCCAATAGTTTGGCGCGACGCGTCCAATCGCCGCCATACAAATGAGCAGTCACGTCTTTACGCAAAGCAGAGATTCGTTCCGCGGCGATAATCTTGCCCCCAACCGCTGCTTGGATTTTTACTACAAATTGCTGGCGTGGCAAAGTTTCTTTAAGGGTATTGACTATTTTCTTACCGACCTGTTGGACAGAATCTTTGTAAGTAATCAACGATAGCGCCTCTACTTTTTCTTCTGCTACTAAAATGTCCATTTTTACCGCCTCAGCTTTTTCATAGCCATAAAAATCATAGTTAAGCGAAGCGTAGCCGGAAGACACTGATTTAAGGCGGTCGTAAAAATCAACAATCAATTGCGTCAGCGGTATATAATAATGTAAAATCGCCAAATCTTGATCTAAATATTCGGTATTAATATAAATACCGCGCTTTTCGGTGGCTAGTTGCATAATCGCGCCCAAATAATCCTTGGGAGTGAAGATGTCAACCTTCATTATGGGTTCCTCTACGTATTTGATACGACTCTGATCGGGAAATTCCTGGGGGTTATACACCTCCTTGACCGTATCATCGCTGAAACAAACCTTATAAGCAACGCTGGGAATGGTTACTACTAATTCCAAATTGAATTCGCGCTTCAATCGTTCTTGAAAAATTTCCAAATGAAGCAAGCCCAAAAAACCGCAACGAAAACCAAAACCAAGCGCGGAAGAATTTTCCGGTTCATAGCTGAGCGCCGCGTCATTCATTTTCAGCTTCTCAATGGCTTCACGCAGCTTATTAAAATCAGAGCCGTCTTTACAGAAGACTCCGGCGTAAACCATTGGCTTGACTTGCTGATAGCCAGGCAGGGCTTCAACTTTTTGTCCTTGTAGCGTTATAGTGTCGCCAACCGGACACTGAGAAACATCATGAAGTCCAGTAACGATGTAACCAATTTCGCCGGAATTAATAGCTGGATCTTTAATAAACTTCGGAGAGAAGTGTCCGACTTCCAAGGTTTCAATCGGCAAACTACTAGAAACAAATTTAATTTTATCTCCAGCCTTAACACTACCATCAAAAACGCGCACGTAAGCGATTACTCCACGGTACTCATCATAAACTGAATCAAAAATCAGAGCCCGCAAAGGTTTTTCCTGAGCAATTTTAGGCGGCGGCACCTTGGTAATCACTTCCCTCAGTAATTCTGCTACACCGTCGCCGGTTTTCCCAGAGACCTTATGTATCTCACTTTTGTCGCAACCCAATAAATTACAAACTTCGTCGGCAACTTTTTCCGGTTGGGCGGCAGGCAAATCAATTTTATTTAAAACTGGAATGATTGTCAGATTAGCATCAAGCGCCAAATACAAATTAGCCAAGGTTTGCGCCTGTATGCCTTGAGAGGCATCAACCAGAAGAATGGCGCCCTCAGCGGCGTGCAAACTGCGAGAAACCTCATAAGTAAAATCAACATGTCCGGGGGTATCAATCAGATTTAATTCGCAACCCTGATAATTCATGCGGACCGGAGTCAATTTGATAGTAATTCCCCTTTCGCGTTCAATATCCATTTGATCCAGCAACTGACTTTTCATCTCGCGCTTACTGATAGTTCCGGTAATTTCAAGCATGCGGTCAGCTAACGTAGACTTACCGTGATCAATGTGGGCAATAATACAAAAATTTCTTATATTTTGTGACATTTTATAGCTCTAGTTATGAACAAATTCTAACAGAAAACGGCTTTTTTTTCAACTATAATAAAACACCTCGTCTAGCGAGGAGTTTTATTATAAATAGCTAACTTCTGTCGCCTTCACCAATATTATCCTCAGCCATAACAACGGCCGATTTAAATAATTTGCGTTTCATTGAGGAAACAAAAACTTCCATTTCTTCCATATTCAGCAAACGACCTAACAACCAATAACCCAAGCAACCAACGACACCAGCAACAGCTCCCTGAGTAAAGATACCCCAAACCTTTTCTGTAGGCACCAGTAAGTCAAAAAACTGAAGCGTAGCATATGCAAACAATCCTGATCCTAAAGAAGCAAAAATAATACGAGACATGGAGTCAACGATTTTAGTGCCATTAATCTTGCCCACTTTCAAGCGTAAAATAGCAAAGAGCACTATTAATTCAAAAATTGAAGAAACAACAATCGCTGCTGGTAGTGCTAACACCCTAAAATCAACCAACCCCCATAAATCCTCTAAACGAAGTATGACGGCGGCGGAAAAAGAAAACCAATTATTAAAACTGAAACCCCAACGAAAAAATAACAGTGACAACAGACTTACAACCATAGTTGTCAGTCCGACAAAAAACGGGGTTTTGGTGTTGTGTAGAGCATAAAAACTACGGATAACCAAGGGATAAGCTCCCTGAGCAAATAAGCCAAGACAGAAAATCGCCAAGCATGCAGCTGTCAAACGAGTATCGTGCCAATCAAAATTTCCTGAACCCAAAATAACACGAACGATTTGCGCGCGCAACACATAAAGCAGGGCCGAAGCTGGAAGAATAAAAAACATGGTTTGACAAAAAGTAGAAGAAATTGTCGCCACAAAATCATTCATTTTCTTATCAGCAGCCAAAGCAGAAAGTATGGGTAGGGCCGCAACTGCGAAGGATACTCCGAAAATTCCCAAAGGGAAGCTTTGTAAATTATTCGAAAGATTAAAAATAGTGATCGAGCCGGCCGCTAGCGTCGAAGCAACTATGGTAATAATGACAAAGTTGATTTGACTAATAGCTAAAGATAAGGTGCGCGGCACCATCATGGCAGCTACTTTAAGCACATTCTTGTCGCGCCAGTTGAAATCAAGGCGATACTTGAAACCAACAGAAAAAATCGGCAATAACTGAATTATCATATGCATTAAAGCACCCAAGACTACGCCCCAAGCTAAACCATAAATACCAAACGGTTTCACTAAATATATGGCTCCGATAATAATTCCAAAATTGTAAAAAAGCGGAGCCAGAGAGTACAGCAAAAATTTACGGAAAGACTGCAAAATAGAAGAAAAAATAGCGGAAAGTCCAAGAAAAAACGGACTCAAAAACATGATTTGCGACATAGCAACTACTGTTGCCATTTTTTCTGGAGAAAACCCTGGGGTTATCAGAGGAACTAACCAGGGAGCTGAAAAAAATAAAACAGCACAAACTACTGCCAGGGCAACTGATAATAGGTTTAGAATACTATTAATTAACTTCCAGGCCT
>MWBE01000024.1 GCA_002068915.1 Parcubacteria group bacterium ADurb.Bin326 | reverse complement strand
ACTTAATGTCTAAGTCGGCGTAGCCGACTAAACAGAAACCCCCGGCGTTTAAGCCGGGGGTATGTTCATTGCAAGAGTTATTCTTGGGTTTCTTCGGCTTCTTTAGTCTCTTCGGCAGGCTCGGTTTCTTCACTTGGAGTCTCGGGGGCAATTTCTTCGGCTTTGTCCTTAGTTGTATCTTCTTCCGATTCAACTTCTCCACCATCTTCTTTGGGAGGCTTGACTCCGCCTTCGCCGACAATGTCAATTTTCCATCCGGTTAAGCGTGAGGCCAATCTGACATTTTGTCCACCGCGTCCGATAGCTAGTGACAGCTGATCTTCATTAACCGTAACTTTAGCCGATTTATTTTCCTGGTCAATTTCGATATTGGCGACTTTGGCCGGTGACAGCGAATTGGTGATAAATTTAGCCGGGTTTTCATCCCAAAGGATAATATCTACTTTTTCGTTATTAAGTTCGCCGATGATGGTTTGTATTCTGGATCCGCGTTGTCCGACACAAGATCCGATTGGATCAACGTTTTCTTCATTGGAAGCGATAGCTACTTTGGTACGATTGCCTGGCTCTCTGGCGATTGATTTGATTTCAATCGAGCCGGTGGTTATTTCCGGAATTTCTTCTTCAAAAACAAATCTTACCAACTCGTTGTCAGCTCGAGAGACGACGATCATCGAGCCACGCGCTCCCTGATCGACTGATTTCAGATAAAACTTCATGCGATTACCGATGTTGTATCTTTCGCGATCAACTTGTTCTTCTGGAGGCATGATTGCTACAGCATTGCCAATATCGACAAAAACGTTGCGTCCCTCGCGCCTTTGTATGGTTCCAATAATCAAGGTGTGTTCTAATCCTTTATATTCTTCAAAAATCTTCAATCTTTCTTCCTCTCTTAGTTTTTGAATAATGACTTGCTTGGCGGTTTGAGCGGCCATGCGTCCAAACTCTCCCGGCACTTCCAATGGAGTGACGATTTCATCTCCGATTTTATATTTAGGGTCGATTTCTCTGGCGTCATTTAGTTGAATTTCTGTCTTGGGGTTGAATTTTTTTTCATCATCAAACTCCTCGATCTCTTCAGCCAAGAATGATTTTTGCGCCGGCTCGGATTTTTCTTCCTCGATTTTGCCTTTCCCGGCTTCTTCTTCGGCTTGTTTTTCTGCTAGAGCCAAAGCGAAGGCAGCGGCAAAATTTCCACCGACCTCTTCTTTCATTTTTTTAGTTTTCTTTTTTTCTTCTTTGGCTTTTTCTTCCTCGGTCGCCTCTTCTACTTCGTCCACGTTTTCAATTACTGTTTTAACGTCGAAGACCTTGGTTTCCCCGGTTTTAGGATCAAACTCGGTGATGATGTTTTGCAATTTGTTGCCGAAGTCCTTGCGATAGGCGGCAGCCAAGGCTGCTTCAATGGCGCGCAATACGACGTCCTCGGATAAATTTTTTTCTTGGCAGATCTGTTGGATGGCTGCCTGGATGGGTGATTGGCTCATAATATTTTAGATATGATCTTTTTACGAAAACGGGCAGCCCGTTAAGGCTGCCGTATCATCTATAAATAAGTATAACACATCGATAAGATTTTGTCAATAGTTGGTGTTTTTTAAAATTTTTCTCCGGAGTTTTTAAACCATTTGATGTAAGCCGTAGCTTTAGTACGATTTATCTCCACGCTGATAGTATCGATTCGCCAGAGACCGCGGTAATTATTGCTAGACATCCAGTCACGAGCGCAATCTATGACGCTTCGCAGTTTTTGTCGGTCGACGGCGTATTCTGGCAATCCATAAAAAGAAGAGGATCGGGTTTTGACCTCAATGAAGGCAATTTCCCGATCCGTCTCGATTATGATGTCTATTTCATTTTTGCCGGAGCGGAAATTGGTTGCCAGTATTCGGCAATTGCGACGTTTTAGAAAATCCGCCGCCAGTTTTTCTCCATAAGCTCCAAGCTCCCTCCTATTTGTCATGGTTATTTTTTCTTAGGCAGATATTTCATGAATTGTTTTTTTTGCTCGATTTGTTTTTTGGCTTCAGGAACGGTTTTGATTTGATATCTGATAATGCGATAGAGCCACCAGACAGCGATAACAAGCCAGATAATTAACCAGAATCTGGCGGAAAGAAGGGGTGCGCGCTCATTTCTCGCTAGTACCATGATGAGACCGAAGCCTGACATCCAGCCCAAAAAGGAAATATATTTGTCTCCCAACTTTTTGAGATAGCCGCTTGGTTTCTTATAAATTTCCCAAATTTTAATGCCGATAGCGATAAGAGCTAGCACCAAGAAAAAAGCCAGCATTATTTTGATGGTTTGCGGGTAGGTGTAGGGACGCATTTCAAACAGTCTGGCCGGATCAAAAAATCTCATCGGATTAAACATAATTTTAATTTTCTTTAGTTAGTATAGTAAAAAGCGGAATAATCCGCTTTTTGGAGTTTAGCCGAATATTTTTCTTTTGTAAAGATTAAGCTTTGGTAAAAATCATTCCGAAATGGTAGGGGCCAGCCTCGAATTCCTCGACTACTTTGAGCCCTGCTGCCGCTGCTTGTTGCTTGAGTTTTTCCGGATCCGGCCTATCTTTTACCGGAGGGCCAAAAGGAGAGTTGGTTTTTTTCCAATCGACAATCATCAGTTTTCCCCCTTGTTTGAGTAAGCGGGCAGTTTCTTTGAGGAAAGTTTCGTGTTCCGTCGACTGAAATAAGACATTATGAATAAAGGCTACATCTAGCGATTCGGCGGGCACGTTGGTGGCCCCAGGTACTTCTAGGTTCGACCAGACGGTTTTGATATTTTCCAATCCTTCTTGCTTGATGCGGTTATTGACGGCATTTAATACCGGTTTGAGAATATCGACGGCAAAAACAAAGCCCTTTTTACCGACCACCTTGGCCGAATTAATGGCGTAATAAGCTAAATTGCCACAACCAAGATCGCCGACTTTCATGCCCTCCTCCAGACCGATTTTTTTGAAAACGTCTATTTTTAGCAATTCGTTCCCTTTTTGTAAGTCAGCCATATTTTTTTATTAGTATCTGTTTAGATTATACCACAAAAATACGGTAATAGTGAAAAGATGGCTGTTCCCGCTTTCTTTTTTTTGTGATAAAATGTAGTCGTATGAATAATAATGGCAATAGGCTGTCAGCCAATAGCGTAAGGTGGGAGCCGATCAATTTTGTTTTTTATCTTTCATTCGTCAAATGGCCGATCTTAATTGCCGCCATTGTCGAGTGGTGTCTTAGGATTTTCTCCGTTGGTATTCTCGATGGCCTGCTTTTTGGCGCTCGTCTAGACCTCTTGGTTTGGTTGATCAGGATTATCGCTTTTATCTATTTGGGATATAAGATTTTTAAACACTATGGAGAGGTTCCGGCCATGGGAGCCTTTGCCGGAGTGGTAAGCGGGACGATTTTAGGTCTAGCATCGTCTTGCTCCAGGTTTGTCGAAGGATTTAAGGTTTGGAAAATTTTTAATGTCATAACCGAGACAACAATAATGGCGTTAGTTGGTTGTCTAGTGGTTTTTATAGTAGTTTACGTTTGGGACTTGATACCCAATTTTAAGAAAAAATAATTATCAATATGTCAGAACACAAAACAATTTCTCAAGACGACAAATTATGGGCCGCCCTGTCCTATCTTTGGATTGTTAGCTTGATCGTGCTCTCTGCTAGAAAAGGCAATGAGTATGTGCGTTATCACGCTGATCAAGGCGCCTTGCTTTTTGCCTTGTCTTTTATCGGCTTGATTCCAGTAATTGGCTGGATAGTCAGTATTTTTGTTTTAGTCTTAATGGTGCTGGGGCTAGTTAAATCTCTACAAGGAGAAAAGTGGCCTCTGCCATTACTTTCTGATTCTGCCAAAAGCTTCGGCGAGTGGCTAGTAACTACTTTAAAATTATAAGATGAAAAGAACAAAAATAGTCGCTACCATTGGCCCGGCTTCCGAGACTAAGAAAATGATGGAAAGCATGATTTCCGCGGGAATGAACGTGGCGCGTTTGAATTTTTCCCATGGCACTTACGAACATCATTCGAAATTGATTGCTAATTTACGTTCGGCTTCCAAAAAAACCGGAGCCAATCTGGCGTTGTTGCAGGATTTGCAGGGTCCAAGAATTAGAATTGGCGATGTTGCTAAGGAAGGAATTGAGGTAAAAGCAGGAGAGGAAGTCGTTTTAGTTCCAGGGAATTATTCCGTACCATTGAAATCCGCTAATCTTTTTATTCCCATCCAATATCCGCAATTATATCGCGATGTTAAAGTCGGCCATCAGGTTTTGATTGATGATGCGGTCATTGAACTTAGAGTAAAGGGAATTAAAAATAAATCCATTCGTTGCGAGGTTGTAATCGGAGGCGTAATTAAGTCGCACAAAGGAATGAATTTCCCTAAGTCGGTTATCAAATGTCCGCCAGTAACACGCAAGGATATCAAAGATGTTGAATTCGGAGTTGCTAATCGGGTTGATTACATTGCCTTGTCATTTGTTAAAAATGCCAAAGACATTATTAATTTACGCCGCCGGGTTTTTGAATTAGAGAAGAAATATTTGAAAGAGAATATTTCTAAAAATCTTGATAAGCCTTCAGCGAAAGGCAAGGTTGGCGGTATTCACATCAGAATTATTGCCAAAATCGAGCGTCGCGAAGCAGTCAAAAATTTGAAGGAAATTATCGAGGCGGCTGATGGTATTATGGTGGCGCGTGGTGACTTGGGCATCGAGATGCCTTTGGAAGAATTGCCATTGATTCAGAAAAAAATTATTGAAATGTGTCGCAAGGCGAGCAAGCCGGTAATCGTTGCTACGCAAATGTTAGATTCGATGATCCGCAATCCTATTCCGACTCGCGCTGAGGTTTCTGACGTGGCTAATGCGGTTTTGGACGGCACTGATGCGATCATGCTCTCTGGTGAGAGTGCCACCGGCAAGTATCCGCTTAAAGCGGTGCAATATATGTCGAAGATTTCCCGCGAGATGGAAAAGAGGGAAATTCTAGAGCAAGAAGGACACGAAGGGGAATACAAGAATAATAATTCCATTACGCAGATAATTTCTTTCATTGCTCAGGATTTAGCAGAAGATTCTGCTGGCGCAAGATTAATAGTTTGCGCGACAACCTCGGGATTTACGGCGCGTAACATTTCCCGCTTTCGTCCCGGCGTGCCGATCGTGGCCGTAACTCCTTCGCGATTGACCAAAAATCAACTGGCTTTGAGTTGGGGCGTGGAGGCGCACGTCGTGCCCTTTACTGATTCTTTCAATCAATTGCTCAAACACATCAAGCAGTTACTGGTGAAGAAAAAAATCGTTAAGAAAGGAGATAATGTAGTGATTGTTGCCGGACATCCGTTTGGTTATAAAGGGCAGAGTAATTTGATTAAGGTGGAGGTGATTTAATTTTTTTTAAAATAAAGAAATGAGTCGAAACTAATTCGGCTCATTTTTTATATTTGTGATATAATTATAGAAAGATTTTTCAAAAAATATGGCAAAGAAAAAAAAGCTGACCAAAAAAGACAAAGTTGCTTTTGAGGTGCGACGCAAAAAATTAATTTTGTGGTTTAATCAATTAAATATTGAAGACATTCCTTTGGTTGGCGGCAAGAATGCTAGTCTTGGCGAGATGTATCGTAAATTGTCCAAGCAAGGCATTGCCGTACCGAATGGTTTTGCCATTACCGCTACCGCTTTTGATTTATTTTTGAAAAAAACCAAAATCCGCAAAGAAATTTTTGCCATACTTAAAGAAACTAACAAGCGCAACTTAGCGATCAAGGCTAAAAAAATCCGTCATCTGGTTTTGACCGCCGACTTGCCAAAAGAATTAAAAGAAGAAGTTGTTAAGGCTTATCATAAATTATCCAAACAGTATGGCGTGAGCATGACTGATGTCGCTGTGCGTTCATCGGCAACCGCCGAGGACTTACCGAATGCTTCCTTTGCTGGACAGCAAGAATCTTTTTTAAATATCCATGGTGAACGAGCCCTGTTAGAATCAGTCAAACGCTGTTTTGCTTCTTTATATACTGATCGTGCTATCTCCTATCGTATGGATCAGGGATTTAAGCACGAAAAGGTTTTGCTATCAGTCGGCGTACAAAAGATGGTGCGTTCTGATGTCGGAGCATCTGGCGTGATGTTTACTGTTGACACTGAATCCGGCAATAGCAATGTGGTCATGATTAACGCCGCTTATGGCCTGGGGGAATACGTGGTTAAGGGAGTAATTAATCCTGATGAGTATTATGTTTTTAAACACACGTTGTCTAAGGGGTTTGAACCGATTATTTCCAAGCAGGTCGGCGATAAGGCCAAAAAATTAGTTTATTCCGGAGATGTTTTCAAGCCGACGAGATCGATGCCGGTAAGCGAGATGGAACGCAAGCGTTATGTCTTGGATAATGAAGATATTTTGCAGCTAGCCAAGTGGGCTATGGCAATTGAGAAACACTATGGCCGACCGATGGATATCGAATGGGCGCGTGATGGCCGTAACGGAAAATTATATATCGTTCAGGCACGACCAGAAACGATCGCTTCTCAAAAAGATAACAATGTTTTAGAAGAATATGTGCTGGCCGGAAAAGGAAAGTTGCTTCTGACCGGATCAAGTGTGGGCGTCAAAATCGGCAATGGCAAGGTTAGGGTAATCAAGAAAGCGGCGCAACTGGCCGAGTTTAAAGAGGGTGAAGTGTTGGTGGCGGAAATGACTGATCCCGATTGGGAACCGATAATGAAAAAAGCCAGCGCTATTATTACCGATGCTGGAGGACGAACTTGCCATGCAGCCATTGTTTCGCGAGAACTGGGAGTGCCTTGTGTTGTCGGAGCTAGTTTGGCTACTAAAAAACTTAAGACCGGAGGACTAGTAACAGCTTCTTGCGCTGAGGGAGAGATAGGAAAAGTCTATGACGGCAAATTGAAATTTGAAGTGAGAAAGACGGACTTGCGCAAACTGCCACGACCCAAGACTAAAGTCATGATGAATGTTGGCAACCCTTATGCTGCTTTGTCTTTTTCTTTTATTCCCAATGACGGCGTAGGTTTGGCCCGCGAGGAATTTATTATTACTAGTTACATCAAAGTGCATCCATTGGCCTTGCTTAATTTCAATAAAATCAAAGATCAGAAAGTAAAAGAGCAGATTGCTGACATCACCATTAACTACCCTAAGAAGCCGGAATTTTTTGTGGACAAATTAGCCGAGGGCGTGGGCATGATTGCCGCCGCTTTTTATCCTAAGCCGGTGATTATCCGTTTATCAGATTTCAAATCTAACGAATATGCGAATTTGATCGGCGGATCTCAGTTTGAGCCACTCGAACCTAATCCAATGATTGGCTGGCGCGGCGCCTCCAGATATTACAGCGAGAAATATCGTGCCGCTTTCGAGCTTGAGTGCCAAGCATTGCGTAAGGCGCGTGAGGAATTTGGTTTAGAGAATATCAAAATCATGGTTCCTTTTTGTCGTACCATTGATGAAGCGAAAAAAGTCGTTAGGATTCTTAGGGAAAATAAATTAGTGCAAGGCAAGAAGGGTTTGGAGATTTATGTGATGTGTGAAATTCCTTCCAATGTGATTTTGGCAGAAAAGTTTGCTGATATTTTTGATGGTTTCTCGATTGGTAGCAATGATTTAACTCAACTGACTTTGGGAGTTGATCGTGATTCGGAATTGGTTGCCGAGGTTTATGACGAGAATAACGAAGCAGTAAAGACGATGATCGCTAAAGCTATTCGTGATGTTAAGGCCAAGAAAAGAAAAATTGGCATCTGTGGCCAGGCGCCCAGCGATTTTCCGGATTTCGCCAAGTTCTTGGTACGCGAAGGTATTGATAGTATTTCTTTGGTTCCCGATACGATAGTAAAGACAACTTTAGCTATTTTAGCCCAAGAAAAGAAACTGAAAGGTAGGCGTAGAAAAAACAGGTAGGGATAGGTATTGACTAATTTTAGATTAAGTAGTATCATATAGAGAAGTCTTTGTTCATTTTGACGTTTCGAAGGTTGCTGCTGTTAGCTGCTGGAGAACGTCTTTGGGTACAATTAGTGGAGGATGTTGAATGTTCGTCATTCGTTTTCGGTGCCAAGATGGCACCAAGGGTGAGATTGAGGCGGGACGCAACCGCACTCAAGCACAGGAATTGGCCGCTAGTCTGTATGTCGGCAAGGCGAAACCCAAAAAGAGGGCTCGCGCAGCCATGAGGACGGTGGGCCTGTCTTCCCCAGTCGAGAGTTACCGGATCGATTTCCGTAGGGGAAACTTCGCTGAAGTTAAGCTTAGGATTTCTTCCCAGGCTTCTCAGACAGTCGAAGCTGAGGCAGGCGACGGCATTGCTCCTGAAAGGAGGGCTGCCGCGGTTTAACCGCAACAGTTCGTCCACGATTTTTTTCCGCCGCGGGGCTCCCCGAGCCCCAAGGCGGTCTTTTTTTACTTTAGATTTTATCTTTGCTAAACTTACAACATGAATTTCTTACATAATTTCAATCCGCAACCGATTTTGTTCAAGCTGGGCCCATTAGCCTTTCGTTGGTATGGGCTGATGATTGCCATTGGTTTGCTGTCGGCGATTTTTGTTTCTGCTTATTTGGCTAAGCGTCGTGGCCGTAATCCCGATGATGTTTACTCTCTGGCTCTTTGGCTGGCTATCGGCGGAATTATTGGCGCGCGTTTGTATGATTTTGTAATTATTGAGTTTGATTATTTTATTGGGCAACCCCTTGATATTTTTAAGATTTGGCAAGGAGGACTAGCAATACATGGCGCAGTTATTGGTGGCGTACTTGTCATGATTGCTTGGTGCAGAGCAAAAAAACAAAAGATTTTCGATTGGCTTGATTTGGCTGCCGTTGGCATGCCTCTGGGGCAGGCCATTGGTCGTTTCGGCAATTATTTCAATCAAGAATTATTTGGTGGTCCGACTGATTTGCCTTGGAGTATTTCGATTGATGTCTCGCATCGTCCAATCCAATATTTAAGTTCAACGCATTTTCATCCGGCTTTTTTGTATGAATCTATTTTGAATTTTATTTTGTTTTTGATTCTGTTCTTCTTGATGAGGAAAGATAAGTTGCCAGCAGGAGCAGTGGCCTTGCTGTATATTGCCGGTTACGGCTTGATTAGATTTATGATAGAATTTATCAGGATTGATGAAACGGCGATGGTTTTAGGTTGGCGTTTACCACAAGTTGTCAGTGTTATTGCCACAGCTACTGCTATATTAATTTTTAGTTTGTTATTTAAAAAGAAAAAGACATAATTATGAATAAAAAAGAAGGGAGCTTCGGCATTTCTTCAATTAATGAAAAGAGCGTCGAGGCTATTCTTAAAAGAAGAAAAGTCGCTGGAACACCACTGCCTAAGGATTTGGAGGAAGCTAGGCAAAAATTGATTCGAGATGAGGAGAGACAAATGGAAAAACAAGAAAAAGGCGACATCAAGGAAATTCAAGAAATCATAGATCTTGCCATTTTTGATTGGGATGGCGTTTTGTGTGACGGCATGGACAATATTGCGCATATGGCAGTAGAAACAGTTAAGCATTTTGGCAAACAACTAACCAAGGAAGAGTTTTTGCAGTCCTATGATCAACCGTTTTGGGATTATTATCAAAGACTCGGAATTCCTGCCAGTACGCCGCAAGAGCAGGCATATATTTATAAGTTGTATCAAGACGAGATTAGGCCGGCCGCTGAAAAACATCTAAAGGAGTTGGTTGTTTATCCCGAGGTTGAAGGAACTTTGAGCGAACTGTCGCTTCGTGGCGTTAAGATTGCTATTGTATCGGCAGAAAAAGGCGATAAGGTTAAGGGATTAATTGATAAATATCACTTAAATCATTTATTTGATTTTGTTATTACCGATAATCATCATAAGTCTGATTCGATTAGGAGGTTGTGCGAAGACAACGGGTTTAATCCTGAAAAGGTGGTAATGTTTGGCGATTTGCCTAGCGACATTCGCGATGCGCACGAAGCGGGGATTAAAGCTGTAGCCGTGGCTAGACCAAAAATTAAAGAATCTGATGAACGTCTTGGCTCTTATGATCCCGAATATTTAGTGCCAGATCTAGGCCTAGGCATCTTTCGTTTAATTCCTTATCAAGATAAGGTTAATCGACAAGAATAATATGAAAAAAGAGTCAGGAAAAATTATCGCTATTGTTGGAGCGCCTCGCAGCGGTAAATCATACTTAGCCAAAAGGTTAGCTGAGCATTATAAGTGCCGATTATTTTTGGAGGGCGAGGACATGGATTTTCCTGCCAGAATCAAAGAAGATATTAAAGAAAATATTAGACCACTGGAGAGAATTTTATGGTTTCGTAATCAGCAGGTAAAAAAGTTTTTATTGGCAGTAAAGCATCGTAATCGGGGAGAGATGGTAATCGTTGATACTTTTTGGTTTAGTTATCAGTTATATATTAACGCATTAACCAAAGGCTTTGAGAGAAAGATAGTACAAGAATTGGCTGACACCGACAGAAAATCTATGCCTTGGCCGGACAAAATAATATTTTTAGATATTTCAGAAAAGAATATTAGGAAGTTTGTGTCTTTGGGAGGTAGAGACTTTGATAACTCCGAAGATTTTATTCAGCAGCAAGTGATTCCAATTAATCATATGCATAGAGAATTGTTTGGCAAGAAGCTTTTCGCTGACAGAGTAATAAAAATAGATCGTAATAATTTAGACTTTGATAAGCCAAAAGATTTTAATTTTTTATTAAAGAAGATTTTTTAGGCATTAAAAAACACCTCGCTACAATAGCGAGGTGTTTTTTGTTAAATCAGATTCTGCGGACCGAAGTTTTGGACGCGACGGACTGATTCGGCCAGGCAAGAAAATTTTTCAAAAGCATTGTTCGAGCCGAAGCCCAAACGAAACTCCCGAATAATTCCCATGCTTGTCGTGCCTAGCCGAACCAGTCCACCGCGCGTTTTTCTTCCGAAGAAGAAATAAGAATTTTCTCAAAAAATATAATGGAAGGTGACAATTTTTTGTGAAGGTGTTTGCTTTTGGTCCGCAGAGCCGGATTTAACGCACACAACCCTGCAGACAAAGAAAGTATACCAAGGTAATTTCCAAGCCGTAGCCGAGAAAATCCTCCATATAGTTCCTATGCTTGTCGTGCCTGCAGAGTTTTGAGCGTTAATTTGTAAACATTCAGTCGCGAATAGACTAACTTATCAAAAAAAACCGATAAAGTCAATAGCTGGGTTTTTAAAGAAATAAAAAATAGCTAATTTTAGCTAAATTAATATCTCGCTACAACGGGGTTTTAAGGCCGTGTAGTAATTATAGCTCGATTTTTATTCTTCATCAAGGTATTTTGACCACAATTTATCCACCGACGCTAAAAACTTTGTTTTTGGCCTTCTGGCCGGCCTTCAGTGATACTTCTGACTGTGAGACACCGAAATATTCCGCCAACAGCTTTTTAACGGCCTCGTTGGCTTTTCCTTCCAGTGCTGGCGCTTTGACGGAGGCCTTGTATGATCCGCTGGGCAATAACTCCAATTTAGTCTCTTTAGCATTTGCTTTGACGTTGACTGTTATTTTCATAATAATTCCAAAATTTTGAGCTCCAGTTTTTTAGAAGTGGTATCGTAGACGGCAAAAGTCGCTTTTTGGAAGACTCCCCCTAAAGTTCCGGGATTGATAATTTGGCAACCGTCATCAAGCGTTTCCATCCACGGTTTGTGGGTGTGTCCGTAAAATACTAACTGATAGTCTCCGCTTCGAGCTAGTTCTTTGGCGGTTTCCGGAAAGTGGCAAAAGCCAATTTTAAGATTTTTAAAATTTAATATTCCTTCGTCGCCGTAGCATTTGGTATTAGAAAATTTTTCGCATACTTGTGGCAGTATTTCACGATCAGCCACATTACCGAAGACGCAATGGAAGTTAATTCCAGCCGGACCAAACAATTCCGCAATCATTGATGGCGCGGCAATGTCTCCACAATGGATGATTGTTTCAATTTTATTTTCTTTTGCCCAAGACAAAAATTTTTCAATGTTAGGGACGTTGTCGTGGGTATCAGAGATTATGGCAATCAACATATTATCTTAAATTTTTAAGCGTCTTAATGTCTTTGAGCAATGCTTGATCCTCATGTCCATCATGTGGTGTTTCCAGTATCAGATTGATTTTTAATTTTTTAGCATAAGCGACAATAGCCTTAAACCCCTCTAATCCGATTTTGCCTTCCCCGATGTGCGCATGGCGATCTTTTTTGGAATCAAATTCGGCTAGTGAGTCGTTGGCGTGGATTAATTTTAACTTTTCTTTGCCAATTACTTTGTCAAACTGTTTGAAGGTGGCGCTAACCGCTTTGGAGGTGCGCAAGTCATAGCCGGAAGCGAAAGCATGAGCCGTATCGAAGCAAATTCCTATTTTGTATTTTTTAAGTTTGACAGAATGAATCATCGCGCCTAGCTCTTCGAAGGTGTCGCCGATGATCGCTCCCGCTCCGGCAGAAATTTCCAGCAATAATTTAGTTGATCCCTTGTATCCTTTCATGACTTGTTCCAGTCCCTCAATGGCTTTTTTTAATCCCTCTTTCTCGCCCAACTCTTTGGAGCTGCCCATATGCGCCATAACGTATTTGACTCCTAAAAGAGAGCCCCGTTCTAGTTCCTCGCGAATGACTTTAATCGATCCGAAATAAATATTGTTTTTAGCGGAGGCAAGATTGATGTAATACGGCGTGTGGATATAACTTTCCAAGTCGTCTTTTTTGCAGTTAGCCTTAAAAATCGTTGCTAGTTCTTCGGTAATCGGTTTAGCTGGCCCGCCTTGCGGTGGGCGGGAAAAAAATTGGAAACACTCACAGCCGGCTGAGGCGGCGCGCAGCGGCGCCTGACTAACGTCGCCGGCGGCGGAAATGTGTGCTCCTATTTTGGGATATTTAATTGGCATGATATTTTGAACTAATACATAAATTGTAAGCTTTTTATCGTCTTTGGGCAAATGAAAGACGCCAACAAAATCTTTGTCGGCGTCGCTGTAATACTAACTTGTGGGGGCATTAAGACTTAACGGCCACGATCTCGGCCACTCCGTAATGCTGAACTTCGAGGGGATCTTCTTTCCCAGAGGCATCCACAGTGAATTCGCGGTAGTGGATAACGTCAAAGTCGTCAAACCAGTCTCGTAATTCGTTTCGTTGGAATTTTTTCCTCTCCAAAAGATCGATGGCTTTTTGGCTGAAAAGCTTCAGCCACCGCTGTTGTTTGGGAGAAAGAGGTGTTCCCGTCTGAAGGAATGCCTTAGCAATCACCACTCCTCCCTGGGCTGTTCTGGCCTTTATTATCTTCATAATCTTCTCACACCTCTTGGGTTGCAAGAAGTGCAAAAAGTCTATCGCCAGCACTACTGAATATTTTCCTCTGGGTATAGTCTTGATTGCAAGGTTCCGTTGAACTATCCTGATCTGATTTTCAAGTCCAGCCTTTTTCGCCTCCTGTTGCAAAGCCGATAGGCATCTAGCGTTTTGGTCTACAGCCGTGACCCTAAAGCCCCGCTGAGCTAAGTATAGGCTATTGACTCCGAGACCGCATCCAAGGTCTAGGCAGTCGTGGTTATCAATAACGCGTCCCGAATAATTTTCTACCAAAGGATTGGGGCTTCCTAGTTGAGGGTTGTTTTTCATGATGATCTTCCCTTTATGTTAAATGAGCTATTTAAGTTTTTACTGACACTATAGAATATATTTTTTTTACTTTTTTGTCAAATAAAAAAACCGGCTTGGTTTACCGGTTTTTTTATTTAATAAATTTTATTTTAATCCGTAAGCTCTTAAAGTGGTTGAGACAATAGTTTCCAAACCGCTATATTGTGGTTGCCAATCAAGTAGTTCTTTAGCTAAAGCATTGCCAGCATAGAGCTTTGCTGGATCGCCAGGGCGACGCGCCACTATCTCGACAGTAAAATCAACCCCTGATTGTTTTTTGGCCTCAGTAATTATATCTTTAACGCTTAATCCCTGTCCGGTCGCCAAGTTAACTACCAGGTCTTTGTTTTTTTCTGTTAGATAATCCAGTGCCTTAGCATGAGCCGATGACAAGTCATCGACATGAATATAGTCACGAATGCAAGTTCCATCATCAGTAGGATAATCATCGCCAAAAACTTGCAATTTTTCCCGCTTGCCAGAGATCGCCTCCATTACTATTGGCAATAAGTTTTGCGGATTTTTTTCCAACCCTCTCAATTCTCCTTCGTGATCATAGCCAACCGCGTTGAAATACCTCAGTGCCGCAAAACGAATGCCCTTGAGTTGGGAATACCATTTGAGAATCCTCTCGATCTCCAATTTAGTGAAGCCATAATAGTTGACGGGTTCTGTCGGATGATTTTCGTCTAAGGGTAGGTATTGTGGTTCTCCGTAAACAGCAGCAGAGGAAGAAAAAATTATTTTATTCACTCCTGCTCGGCACATGGAATTGAAAATATTGATGGTGCCACACGGATTAGTCATTGATTCTCCCGCCGCTTTGAAAGCGGCTAAGTGAACTACTACCTCCTGGCCGGACATAGCAGAATCAAGCTGGTCGGTAAACAAAATATCCCCCTCGATAAATGTTGCCGAAGGCAAAATGTTTTCTTTTAAGCCCGTAGATAAATTGTCAAAAACGGTAACTTGATGGCCTTGCTTGAGTAGTTCTTTGCAAACATGGCTGCCGATGTATCCGGCTCCGCCAATAACCAGAAGTTTCATATTTTTTTATCGCTTATTTTTTCTTATCTTAACTCAAATTAACCAATTAGCCAAGCATAATAAAAAAGGCGCCGAAGCGCTTTTTTATTATTTGATAATTAAATTTTTCAAATATTCTATAACTTTTTTGTTGCCCAGAGAATTCTTGAGATAATCCTTGTACATTTCACTGTTTAATTGCTTGAGAACATCAGGATTAGCTGGATAGCGGCTGGCAATTTCTGCAATTTCTTTTTCAATTTCATCTGGAGTCACCTCGAATTTTTGTTGTTGATAAATTTCGCGAGCCAAGATTGAGGTTTTGGCGCGCAGTTCAGCCTGAGGCTCCATGCCTTTTTCTAATTCCTCAACTGTTTTGCCGATGGACTTCAAATAGTCGTCGAAATTAAGTCCCTTCATGGCAATACTATCTTCTAATTCGTGAATCATGCGGTGGATTTCTTCATGCACCAAAACTTCCGGCAATTCTTCGAACTCACATACTTTGACAGCTTCCTCCAATAGAGAGATTTCTAGTCGTTGTTCTTGCTTGGCCGTCTCTTCCTCTTTTAGATTTTCGGCAATTCCTGTCTTCATGTCATCAACCTTGTCGTATTTGCCCCCGGAAACTTCCTTAGCGAAGTCATCAGTAAGCTCAGGCAATTTAACTTCGTTGACTTCCTTAATTTTTACTTTGAATTCCGCCGGCTTACCCGCTAAAGATTTCTCAAAGTATTCCTCTGGGAATTTTAGTTTGAATTCTTTTTCGTCACCCGCTTTCATACCGACGAGATTTTCTTCAAATCCCGGAATGAATTTTCCTTCACCGATAGTGATTGGATAATCTTGGCTTTTGCCATGTTCGATCGGCACCCCGTCGCGATAAACATCGAAGTCGATTTTTAGCGCATCACCAGACTTCGCGGCTCGATCCACTTTTTCTTGAGAGGAGCGCATTTTGCGGATTTCTTCGACTACTTGATTGACCTTGTCATCAGTAATTTTGATTTCTTCCCGCTTTAATTTTATTTTTGAGAAATCACCCAGAGTTACTTTGGGCAGAACGGCAACCGTAGCCTTGTAAGAGAAAGGATTTTCCGGGGCTATTTTTTCGATATCAATTTTGGGTTGGCCGATGCTGACCAATTCGTTTTCAACAACCGCTTGGTAGTAGGTTTTGGAAATAATGTCATCAATTGCTTCCTGCAAGATAGCCATTTCGCCGAATTTTTCTTTTACAATATTGTATGGCGCTTTGCCGGGACGGAAACCTTCTATTTTTGCTGTCTCTGAAATTTTGACAGCTGATTTTTCTAGATAAGGCTTTAATTCTTCGACAGAGAGCTCAACGAGAATTTCAACCATGGACTGAGGCAGTTTTTTTATTTCTGTTTTCATGTTTTTAGAGTAAATATTTCATTGGTAAATACTACAATAAGAGAGTCGTATTGTCAAGATAAGAAAGTTGAATAATGATTGTCTAAATGGTAAGATGGATTCGTATGGAAGAAGATATTTCCCGTATTGTTTCCGCCGAAGAGTCGGGGCCGGATGGCGCCTTTGATTGGGCCCTGCGTCCCAAGACCCTAGATGACTATATCGGCCAACAGTCGGTCAAAGAAAACCTCAAGATTTTTATGGAAGCCGCCAAGACTCGATCTGAGCCGTTGGAGCATGTTTTGATTTTTGGTCCTCCAGGACTAGGCAAGACAACTTTGGCGCACATTATTGCCAATGAGATGAGTGGCAACATTCGCGTCACCTCCGGTCCAGCCATTGAGCGTACCGGTGATTTGGCGGCTATCTTGACCAACTTGAATGAGGGCGATATTTTATTTATCGATGAAATCCACCGGCTAAATAAGTCAATTGAGGAGGTGCTTTACCCGGCGATGGAAGATTATGCGCTTGATATCATCATCGGCAAGGGACCGTCGGCGCGCACCTTGCGTTTGAATTTGCCTAAGTTCACTTTGGTCGGGGCGACAACTAAAATGAGTGGCTTGTCATCGCCGTTACGCGATCGTTTCGGTAATGTTTATCGCCTTAATTTTTATAATCACGACGAAATCGGACAAATACTCTCGCGAGCCGCTAAATTATTGGACGTGGAATTGCATGAGGAGGCCGGAGTTGAGATTGCTGGCCGTTCGCGCCAGACTCCTCGCATCGCCAATCGCTTGCTGCGCCGCGTGCGCGACTTCGCTCAAGTCAAAAAAGATGGTAGAATAGATAAAGATACGGCGCGCGAAGCTTTGGCCATGCTGGAAGTTGATCATTTAGGTTTGGACGCCATCGATCGCCGGTACTGCCAGCTCTTGATTGAAAAATTTGCCGGCGGACCCGTCGGCCTTAACACTATTTCCTCCGCCCTTTCAGAAGATATAGATACCGTTGAGGATGTGATCGAGCCATTTTTACTGCAATTGGGTTTTATTAATCGTACTGCGCGCGGACGCGTCTTGTCGGAAGCGGCTTACAAGCATTTTGGCCAAGAAGCGCCCGACGACCTGCAAAAGAAATTATTTTAAGATATGCCTTTTTTGGAATCATTTCAGCCTACGATCGTCATTTTTTATTGGGCCTACTTAGTAGTAGTGGTTATTTTTTTACTTCTGTTTTTGGTAAATCTTTATCATTTGTTGCGCTTCGGTTTTTTTAGCTTTGTTAATCTAGGTGTTATTCTCATATCCATGTTGGTTTCTTTTTCTTTGATTGCGTTTTCTCTTAGTATTTTACAGAGCTTTGATTGGAGCACTCCTCTGATTGATTCAAATATTTTTGGGACCTTTTTAGACGGTTTATTGGGAGGATTAGAATTATTCAAATTTTAAGATATGGTAGGATCTAATTTTATTCCCGGACGACGTCCCGGAGAGAATGTAGTGGCTCATTTTTGGCGCCATCCGATAATTTTCATCGGCATTTTTTTGATGTTCGTTGTCCTTTTTTTGATACCGTTGGCGTCTTATTTGATAATCGAAAATTTTTTACCCCAACTATTGCAACATCCGGTTTTACTTCCCTTGCTAACCGTACTTTTATTTTCCTACTATCTGTTCATGCTGACTTTCTCGCTTAATGTTTGGGTGGATAATTACCTCGATGTTTGGACTCTTACTAATATGAGAATAATTAGCCGCAATCAATTGGGCTGGTTTAATAGGACTAATTCGGAATTAGAGCTTTCCAAAGTTCAAGACGTAGCAGTTGATCAAAAAGGAATTTTGCCGACGCTTTTCAATTACGGCAACCTTCATGTCCAAACTGCCGGCGCAACCGAAAGATTTCTGCTAAAAAATGTTCCCAGCCCGGTGAAAGTAGCTCGATTGATTCATAAGTTGTATGAGCAATATTAGCAAGGGAAAGAAGAAGAAATTAAGCCTGTCAGATTTTGATTACGTCTTGCCTTCAGAGTTAATTGCTCAAGAACCCATTAAACCGCGTGATGCTGCGCGGCTTTTGGTTTTAGACAAAAAATCAGGCAAGATGATGCATCAGCATTTTTTTGATTTGCCGGAGATACTACGGCCGGGCGATGTTTTGGTGTTTAATAACTCCAAAGTGATCCCGGCAAGACTATATGGGACAAAGCCTACCGGCGGCAAGGTGGAAATATTTCTATTGCAACCGGCAGGGCGTGGCATGTGGCAATGCTTGGTCAAGGGCAAGGTTAAAACAGGAGAAAAAATAACTCTGGCACCTAAAGTCATAGCTGAGTCGGTCAAGCAATTGGAAGACGGGCGTGAGTGGCTGATTAAATTTAATGTTAATAACAAAAAATTATTCTCTTTAGGAGAAACGCCGACTCCGCCTTATATTAAGAAAAAAGCTGATTTGAAAGATTATCAAACCGTGTTTGCCAAGACTGAAGGATCAGTGGCAGCGTCGACCGCTGGATTACACTTTACAAAGAAGTTGTTACATCAACTAAAACAGCGAGGAATAAAGGTAGAGTTCGTCACTTTACATGTCGGACTGGGAACTTTCGCTTCGGTTGAGACGGAAAATATTTTAGAACACAAGATGCATAGCGAGTGGGCCAGTATTGATGCAGCTACTGCTAAACGATTGGTACAAGCGAAAAGTCAGGGTAAGAGGATAATTGCTGTCGGCACGACCGCTTCCAGGGTATTGGAAAGTTTTGCTGACCGATCGGGTGCGATTAAGGAGCAAAATGGTTGGACGGATATTTTTATTTATCCCGGATATAAATTCAAATTTGTTGATGCTCTGATTACTAATTTTCATCTGCCGAAATCTACTTTATTGATGCTGGTTTCCGCTTTGGCGAGCAAAAAAAATATCGATCAAGCTTATCGAGAAGCGGTGAGGCTTAAATACAAATTTTTTAGTTTCGGTGATGGCATGCTGATTAAATAATTTGTCCGCCTTGACAGCGTCGTTTTATTTTTGTAAGATAATTTATTCTAATCGAATTACAACATGGCTTTCACTCAGAATCAGCAGGTTTTCGAGCTTGTCCGGCAAAGCCGCCAAATACTTGTAGCTATCAGACAAGACTGGAACGGAGATTCCCTGTCTTCGGCTTTAGCTCTTTCTGCTTTTTTGCGCAAACTGGGCAAGAAGGTTGATGTTGCTTGTTCTGGATTTAGGCCATCAAACAATTTTTCTTTTTTGCCATCGGGTGAAATTAAACCGGAACTTGATAATTTGCAGAAGTTTGTCGTCTCAGTTGATATTGCCAAGACAGGACTGGGCGAATTCGAATATGATGAGGCTGACGGCAGATTAAATATTTTTATCACGCCCAAGTCGGGACAACTGGCCAAAGAAAATGTGTCTATCTCGATGTCCGGCTTCAAGTATGATTTGGTTTTTTTAATTAATTCTCCGGACTTGGAATCGCTGGGCGATATTTACCAGTCCAACCCCGATTTTTTCTATACCGCTACCAAGATTAACATCGACCATTCGCATAAGAACGAGCATTACGGCAATATCAATTTGGTTAATTTGGCTGCCGCTGCCACTGCCGAGGCCTTATTTGATTTATTTAAGGAGTGGGACGAAGATTTGATTGACGAAAATATTGCTACTTGGCTGTTGACTGGGGTAATTGCTGCAACCAAGAATTTCAAATCAACAGAGGTGACGCCGCACGTCCTTAATTTGGCCGGAGTTTTGATTGCCAAGGGTGGTCGTCGCGATCAGATTATTCAAAATTTATATCAGTCACGATTTCTTTCGACCTTGAAATTGTGGGGTAGGGTGCTGTCGAGGCTTAATAATGATCTGGACGATAAAGTAGTTTGGTCAATTTTGTCACGCCAAGATTTTTTGGAAACCGCCACCTCTTCCGAAGAGTTGGTTGATGTGATTGATGAGTTGATTGTCTCGATGCCTAAGACCGAGATTGTTGTTTTGTTGTATGAAGATGATCAGGCAAACGCAGTTAAGGCAATTGTTTATTCCGCTAAGAAGTTTGATGCGGTTTATGTCACTCGAAAATTCGGGGCTGAAGGCAGTAAGGAGCTGGTAAGATTTTCTTTGCCGGGAATAAATTTGTCGCAGGCAGAGCGGGAAGTGATTGAGGAAATAAAAAAACAGATTGCATAAGAATAGTTCATGTTACTTTCTCTAGGAGAAAGTAACCAAAGAGTCGCGAGACGGGGATAAATCATGGCTAGATTTACCGCTTCACTCCTGAAAATCTTCTGACGCTATCGCTTGCGAAGATTTTCTAGTCGTTCCCACGGTAAATCAGCACAAGATTTTCCAGAGTCTCGCAATTCGAATACAGAATTCTAGTGCAAATACAAAAATCGAATTCCGTAGCTGATGAGAGAAAGTTTGAATAATAATAGTGTTAATAAAAAAGCCTTCCTATGTTGGGAGTTTTTTTATTTACATAATGATTAAAGAAAATGAAAACGCCGTCCGGGGGAGCCGGGCGGCGTTGATGTGTGATCTGGGAGGGGAGAAGTCATGCTCTTTCGAGAACGAACTTCTCATTCAGGCAGTAGAGAGTCGTGCTTCTTTCTCTGGCTGCCGCGAGCAGCATCTTATCCGGGAGAGGTTTGTATCCCTCACGCATGATGGCCTGATTTATTTCGATCAGGCTGGCGGGTTTTGTGAAGTCAAGATCAGCCACAGACACCTCGGTCTTCTTGGCTGGCTGGGCGTTTGCTTCGTGGCATCTCTGCGTGATGGCCAGCATTTCCGCGATGCCCAGGACATGTCCCTGGGGTTCAGTTCCGTTCATTTTTTTCTCCGCGCCGTCCCCTCGGACAGCATATTAATGTGCTTTTTTTGATCAGTCGTCCTTGACTGTCAATATATAATTATATCATACTTATCGTATTTTGTCAATAGTAATAACGATATTTTGTTTAATTTTAAATAAAAATAAATTATAAAAACCACCAAATTTTGGTGGTTTTTAGTGAAATATGAGGTTTTTAGTAAATTGGGAATTTTTTGGTTAAATCTATTACTTCCTGCTTGATTCTGGTTCTCAATTTAGTGTCTTTCGGTTTTTTCAGTATCTCGGCAATCCATAATCCGATCAATTTCATTTCTTTTTCTTTCATGCCTCTGGTCGATAGCGCTGCCGTGCCAACCCTCAATCCTGAAGGCTTGAAAGGTGTGGCCGGATCAAATGGAATAGTATTGGCATTAGTATAGATTCCAGCCTCGGCCAAGATATTTGCGGCATCGCGTCCGTTGATTTCTAAGTTACGTAAGTCTAAAAGCAGTAAATGATTGTCAGTTCCGCCGGAGACTGTTCGCAACCCGTTTTTGCTTAAAGTCTCTGCTAGCGACACTGCATTTAAAATAGTTTGCTGTTGAATTTTTTTGAATCGCGGAGTTTGCGCTTCCATAAAGCAAGCGGCTTTAGCTGCAATCATGTTTTCCAACGGTCCGCCCTGCAGTCCCGGGAAAATTGCCTTATCAATTTCCTTGGCCAGTTCGTTTTTGCAAATGATAAAAGCGCTACGTGGTCCGCCAAGAGTTTTGTGCGTAGTTGAGGTGACAACATCAGCATAAGGAAAGGGTGATGGATGCTCGTCCGCAACAACCAGTCCAGCAATGTGGGCGATGTCGGCTAATAACAATGCATTACACTTTTTTGCAATAGCAGAAAACTTGGCAAAAGATATTTCTCGGCTGTAAGCGGTGGCGCCACAGACAATCATTTTCGGTTTTTCTTTGAGTGCGATTTTTTCTATTTCCTTGTAGTCTAATTTCTCAGTTTTTTTGTCAACGCCATAGTGTACGAAGTTAAAAAGTTTGCCGGAAAAATTAACAGGTGAGCCGTGAGTAAGGTGTCCGCCTTGTGAGAGATCCATGCCCAAGATTTTATCGCCCGGTTTGAGTAATCCCAAGTACACTGCCAGATTGGCTGATGATCCGGAGTGGGGCTGAACGTTAGCGTGCCACTTCTTGTCAGAAAGACCGAACATTTTTAAAGCCTCGGTGCAAGCTAGGAATTCTATTTCGTCGATGAATTGATTGCCACTGTAGTAGCGTTTGCCTGGATAGCCCTCGGAGTATTTATTGGATAATGGCGAACCCACTAAATCTAAAATTTCTTGCGGGCAGTAGTTTTCGGAGGCAATCATTACCAACCCCTCTCGTTGGCGTCTCACTTCTTGTGCGACCAGTTTTTTTATTTTATTCATAAATTTATGTCTGTAATAATTTTTTAAATTTTAATTACGCTCACCGTTGAAAATCATGGTAAATTTTATCTCGAGTACAAGATAAAATTTCCACAATATTTTCAAATGGTTCGCTTTAATTAAAATTTAAATAAGTTAACTTGCTTTTATAAAAGTCTTATTTTCTATATAATAATATTATTACAATAATGCTTATTTTTCAATTATGCAGCGATTTTTTATACCCAAAGAAGACTTTTCCGGCGATTATATCATTAGTCGCGACAAGGCACTGGTCGGACAATTGAAGAAAGTTCTGCGCGCTAAAGAGGGCGATAAGTTTTGGTTGTTTGAGGGTTCGGGGTTGGAATATTTAGGACAGTTAATCGAGCTTTCAGCTAATCAAGCGAAATTTTTGATTATTGACAGGCGTCAAGGGATTGCCGAGGCCGATTCTCAAATTGTTTTGTATCAATCTTTGATTAAAGCCGATAAATTCGAGTGGGTGCTTCAGAAAACTACCGAACTAGGAGTGGTGGCAGTGGTTCCCGTGATTTCCGCTCGCTCAATCGTTCGCCAAGTGACTCCGGCCAAGATGAAACGCTATCAAGAAATTTTAAAAGAAGCGACTGAACAATGCGGTGGCGCGGTGATACCAGAGTTATCATTGCCGGTTAGTTTTACTGAGGCCATTAAACACGCCGTTAAACAGCCGGGAGTCAAAATGATCGCTTGGGAAAAAGAAGAAGAGACCGATTTGATTAAAGCTAAAGACGTCTGTATTTTCATTGGTCCGGAGGGAGGGTTTACCGAAGAGGAAATAGGTCTGGCTAAAGACAGTGGAATAACTTCCGTGTCTTTGGGTAAGCGTATTTTGCGCGCCGAGACTGCTGCCATAGCAACTTTGGCTAGGCTAATAACATAAGAATTGACAGTATCTAATCGGTAGAATATAATATTAGCAAGTTAAAAATAATCTCCCTTATATGGAAGAGCAAAAAATCCAAGAATTCAAACAGCAGTTAGAAGATAAAAGAAAAGAGATAACAGAACAGTTAGATGCTATCGGTTCTCGCGCCGAAGGAGCAGAAACCAATTTTAATGCGGATTTTCCTGATTATGGCAATAGCGCTTCTATAGAGGATAATGCCAGTGAAGTGGCCGATTATACGACCAATCTGTCTCTGGAGCGCGATTTGGAGAGTCAGTTGCATGATATTGATAAAGCTCTCAAGAGAATTGAAGAAGGGAAATACGGGATCTGTAAATATTGCAATAAAGAAATAGAAGCCGAAAGGCTCAAAATCAGGCCGGAGTCAACTGCTTGCGTGGCCTGTAAAAAGTCTCTTAAAGGACAAGCCTAGCAATATGCCTAGGTTTGGAAAAAACGCAGTCGCCGCGCTTATCTTGGCTGCGTTTTTTGTTTTGGATCGATTGTTGAAATTTTATTTCATGAGGTTTGAGGATACTGACCCCGCCTGGACGCTTAACTGGCTTCATTTTAAATTGGCAATCAATCAGGGGGTTTCTTTTGGTCTGAAGGTGCCGCAAACCTTTATTTTTTCAGCCTATGTTTTATCGTTTCTCGGCCTGACCGGTCTGATTATTTTTTATTGGAAGAAAGGAATAACGGCTGGCTGGTTTTTGTGCTCCTTGATACTGTTGGGAGCTTTTTCTAATTTTATTGATCGTATCAGATTCGGAGGAGTCATTGATTATATCGATGTCAGTTTTTTTACGGTTTTCAATCTTTCCGATATCATGATTTGTTGCTCCGCCATTTGTCTGGCTATCATTTATGGAATTGATAAGGATTTGGTTAAGCGTTGATTTTTGTGTTATAATCAAAACATAGATTCAGTCATGATACGTATGAAATTTTTCCTTAAAGGTTTTTTATTTTCTTTATTTCTAATTTTGCCGTTTTCAATTCAGGCGGCAAAAATTGAAAATGTCGCAGGCACCCCGGTCAGTGAAGATTTTTTATTAGAGAAAGGAAAGACAGAATTAATTTTGTCTCCGGGACAATTAGTCAATGAAGAAATCTCCATCATCAATCGTTCCGGCAAGCGAGTGGAGTTCCGTTTGGTTATGGAAGATGTTTTTGCCGGCAAGGGTTATGCTCCAGGGTTGACATTTTCTGACGCTGGGCCAGGCCCGTATTCTTTGCGCCCCTTTATTAGCTTAAAAGACGACTCTTTTTATTTGGAGCACGGCCAGAAAGCGACGATTCCTGTAAGCATAAAAATTCCTGACGGCGCTAAAGCTGGTGGTCTTTACGGGGCCGTGACCTTTATTGCTTCGGTTTCCGGAGCAGATTCCGGACTCGATGCCAGATTTGAGTCATTTACCTCTTTAAACAAGATTTTTTTAGGAACCCCAGCGGTTTTTGAGGTTGGTTTTGCCAATGAAGGGAATATTGCTGTCTCGCCAAACGGCAAAATAGTCGTCAGTTCTATGGTAGGAGGAACAGACAAAGAAATCGCCGTAGATCAATTTTATGTAATGCCGGAGTCTTCGCGCCGCCAACAGTATTCTGTTGATGATTTACCAAGCGGTCTGTACAAGGCGAGGGCGGAGCTTCAGGCCTCGGAAATTTCTTCTGTCAGCTCTGAAATATATTTTTGCGTTTTACCCGCCTTGTCTAGAATTATTTTAGCTGGGATAATTGTCCTGATTTTGATATTTTTGGTTTTTCGTTTCTTAAAAGCATATAAGAAAAAAAGTTTAAAATAGAAAAGATGAAAAAGATCCAGTTGGGCTTAATGGCGGCGGCATTCACGTCGCTTTTGGTGGCGGCGCCGGTTTTGGCCTATGTCATGTCTTCCACTAATTATCAAATTGAAAGCGATTCAATTAATTTTGGTGGTGGATTGGGAAGTTCAGCCAGCTATAGCCTCGAAAGTTCTATGGGAGGATCGGGTACAGGCTATCTTTCCTCAGCTTCTTATTTCGGGTCAATGGGATATTTGCAGTCGGCCAGTAATACGATTCCTTCTTTTTGCGATAATGACGGGACTTGTGAGCCGGCAAATGGAGAAACCGAAGCAAATTGCCCCAATGATTGTGTTACTCTAGGGTGTAATAATAATGGGGTTTGTGAGCCGGCAAACGGCGAAACTTCCGCAAATTGCGGTGATTGTGGCGGTACCGGAACTGTTACTTGCAACTATAACGGTGTTTGTGAATCGGCAAGCGGAGAAACCCCAACTAATTGTAGTGATTGTCAAGAAGAACCCTCTACTACTACTCCGACGACAACCGAAGCCTTTTTGATTTTTAATATTCTTGCCAGGTCAGTAACCACTTCCAGCGCGGAGATAATTTGGGAAACTAATCGGGATGCTGTTTGTGGTTTGAGCTGGGGCTTAACCACTGATTACTTATCAGGATCGTCGGCTGGCTTAAATTATTTTCTTAGTCATGCAAGGCCAATATCCGGATTACAAGCGTCATCAACTTATCACTACAAGATTTTTTGTCAGGATCAAAACAGCAGCACCACTGAGTCCTCCGACAATATTTTTACTACACTTTCCGGGCCCGATGAAATTGCGCCAGGAAACGTTATTGGCTTAAGGAATATTCCGGGAAATAAAAAAATCTCGCTATTCTGGAGAAATCCTTCCGACTACGATTTTGCCGGAGTGATTATCAGGCGTTCGACAAGTTTTTATCCTACGTTAAATAGCGGAACAGAGATTTACAATGGCGCGGGCAATCCTGCAAACAATGGTGAAGTTACTTTTGATGATTTAGGATTGATAAACGATGTTTTATATTATTATTCAGTTTTTGCTTATGACACCTCGGGTAATTTTGCTTCAGGGGCAGCTACCGCCGGAAAACCCTTTGAGGAAGAGATAGAGATTGTTACTACAACTCCGACTACTACCCCTCCGGAAATACCGACCACTACCACGCCATCAATAGCAGATGAGTATGATCTCTTCTTTAGAGATTTTGATTTTGCTCAAGAAGGAGCATCCTTAGAAGTTAAGCAAGATCAAGTTGATGCGAATTTAGGCAAGCAATTAAGTATAGGCTTGAAACAATCAAAAATCATTCCCGGAACAGAAAGAATCATTCTTTATTTCTCGGGCGAGAAGGGAGTTGAGACTTATCTTTTTGATTATGATCCGTCATCACAAAATTATTTAGCAGGACTTCCTCTGCCGACAGATGCAGGTCGGTATAATGTTAATATTATTTTATTAGATGGAGGAGGAAATAAAATTAAAGAAGTTTCCGGCTGGATCAGAATCGAATCTCAAGAAGAGATTATCGATCAAATATCCGATGTCGCCGCCGTTTCCGTGGAGGTTTTTTATGACACCATCAAGCCAATAAGTGATTTTGCCAAATCTGACGCCGGTAAAGCGTTGGCAGGAATTGCCGTAGGTGCTTCAGCGGTTAATTTATTTTTTGCTGTGCCTTGGTGGAATTGGTACTTCTTACAATTCTTATTTACTCAGCCCTGGGCTCTACTTTCTTCCAAAAGACGAAAGGGTTGGGGAACTGTCTATAACAGTATAACCAAAAAACCGGTAGATTTAGCGTTGGTTCGTCTTTATAATGCGCAATCTAAGCAATTAGTAAAATCTAGAGTAACCGATGTTGACGGAAGATATATGTTCTTAGTTGATGAGGGAGATTATTATCTGCAAATACAAAAGCCGGGATTTGAGTTTCCTTCCAAGCTTTTAAATAGCGCCAAAGAAGACGATTCATACGTTGACCTTTATTACGGCGAGAAGTTTTCCGTAAGAACGGGAGAAAGAGGGGTTATTACGGCTAATATTCCGCTTGATCAGCAAGAAATTAATCTGACTGACAAGCAAATACTCAAGAAGCATTTCAAGTTCAGAAGCTTACGGCGTTTAAGCTATTTCGGACCTATTTTTGCAGTAACTTACTTTATTGTTTTTCCTTCGATTTTGGCGGGATTATTCGCCGTACTTCACTTATTGCTGCTGTTGTTCTTCCGTCGATTGGCAGAATGGAAGAAGCCTAAGAGTTGGGGCAGGGTTTATGAAAAGGGAAGTAGGAAACCTTTGTCAAAAACCATCACCAGAGTGTTCTCCCCAGAATATAATCGAATGCTCGAGTTTTATGTGACTGACAACCGCGGACGTTACGGATTTTTGGCTGGTAATAATAAGTATTATGTAACTGCCGATAAGGATGGATATGGTTCTATCAAGACAGACATTATTGATTTGTCTGGCAAGAAGACCTCTGATTTTGTAATAGCTCAAGACCTTGCCCTGTCCAAGACAGGTAATGTGGTCTCAGGAGACGCTCCTAAAGGAGAAAATAATACTCAAGAGAATAAAACATCTGATGGAGAGCAAAAAAATGAGGCGCCTTCCACTGATTCTAATGAAGGAGGTTCTTTTTCTGAAGAACAACCCAAGGCACAATCAGATCAAGACAATGAAGCGCCTCCGCCAGAAAATATTTTCGGATAAAAAATATTAATTGTTATTGTTTAAGAGACAATGAAGTTTATGTGGATAACTTCCTTGTTTTAGTTTAGTTGTTACTGTTATAATATATATGTGCGTTTAGCTTAATTTGGGAAACTAAGCGGTAGTATTAGCGCTACGCTTAGTAATGTTTCCTAAAAGCTTTTAAAAAATAAAGGAAGGATGACAGAAACGAATTACAAAAAGACTATTTGGCTAAGCTTTTTTGGCTTGGTTTTGTTTTTGTTATTTACCCCAGTGCTTTTTGGTTCCGCGTCTTTTTCCGAGACAATCAATTATCAAGGTAAATTAATGGATGACACTGGAGATTTAGTGGCCGATGGTTCTTATAACATGCGTTTTCGTCTATGCGCCGATGATGCCTGTGCATCTGTTTTGTATGATGAATCTTGGATTGACAGCGATAAAGTCGAAGTTACCAATGGATTATTCTCGGTTTTAATTGGATCTGTTTCGTCCACTCTCGGACTGGTTGATTTTAATCAAGATATATATCTGGAGGTTTCGGTTGGTGGTACGGGAGTGCCTTCCTGGGAGACGCTTACCCCTAGGAAAAGATTAGGAGCAGTGCCTAACGCTTTTAATAGTAAAAAATTTGACGGGTTAACTACTAGTTCCATAGCCGTGCTGGACAGAGAAAACACTTTTACTAAGCCGAATACTTGGAATTTGGATTCTGGTTCGGCGATCATATCTATTGCCACTACCTCTTTTTCTGGCTTTAGTTTTCCCGTTATTTCCGGTAGATTTATGGGGGTATCCGACGCCTTAGGCACTAACGATATTTTTGTTATAAGAGACTCTGCTGATAATAATGACGCCCATCTCTATTTCGCTAACTATGATGGAACCGCTCGCTCTTACCTTAATTGGACCGATAATGATACTTATGCCAGATTTGTTTTAGGAAGCGATTCTTATAAGAATAACTTATTTATAGACGGAGTTACGGCTGGAGTTGAGTTGGGCGGTAGCGGTAGCGTTAATGCCGCTTTATTCTCAGTAGACCAAGCTAGCGGCTCAAAGATAGTCACTTTAAGTGACGAAACTAATGGCTACATGGGTTATTTTACTGCTGATGGGAACACTAATTTTGTAGGAATAGGCGATTTTGGAAATAATTACAGTTTACACGTCTATTCGCCCGATAACTATCCCGCTATTTTTGAGACCAGCGTTGGAATTGGTACCACCTCACCCATCGCTAAACTCTCGGTTGCGGGCGATACTTATCTAGGAGGCAACCTAACAGCG
>MWBE01000023.1 GCA_002068915.1 Parcubacteria group bacterium ADurb.Bin326 | reverse complement strand
CAATGACGTGGCGGTCAATCCCAAAAATAAGTGCGTGGTTTACGCCGTCACCGGCAATAAATTATTCAAGACAGAGAATTGCGGCCGTGATTTTTCCAATATCTATTATCACCAGAAAGACCAAGTAATCATAAATGCCATCGCTATAGATTTTTATGATCCGCAAGTTGTTTATTTGGGAACCAGTGAAGGCGAATTACTGAAGAGCACTGATGGCGGACGCGCTTGGCAGACATCATATCGTGCTGGCAGTGCCGTTATTGATTTATTGATTGATCCAGCCGATTCGCGTATTGTTTATGCTGGAACACAAAAAAACGGATTATTTAAAACGGTTAATTCCGGCGCCGCTTGGGCTGAGATTGATACAGGAATCAAAGCATATTCCGGAGTCAGCGAGTATCGCCGGTTGTTAGTTGATCCGGCAACTGTCGGAGGCTTAATTTTCGTTTCTAAGTCAGCTATCATCAGAAGTTCTGATCGTGGCGCCAGTTGGAAGCCAATGGAGTTGTTGCCATCACAGAAAGCCGTGGTTATCACCTCGGCCGGAGTGAATCCGCAAAACAGTAGCGAGCTTTATTACACTACTGCTTCTACTCTGGTAAAAACAGCCGATGCGGGCAACACCTGGTCTTCGACTAAATTGCCCCACACGCAGAACACTTCTTTTTTTGCTATAGCCAAAGACGGTTCGGCCTATCTAGCAACCAAGAAAATCAAGAAATAAATAAAAGTATTAAGGAAAAAGTATGAGCATTATTGACAATCACAAGGAGGAATTTAATAAAGCGTTAGAACACTTCAAATCAGAATTGGGAACTATCAAAACTGGTCGTGCCAATCCTGCCATTTTAGACGGTGTGCGCGTTGAGGCTTATGGCGTGCCGTCGCCGCTTATTCAAGTGGCCTCGGTTAATGTCTCCGATTCTCGTTCCTTGGTAATTCAGCCTTGGGACAAGAGCATGCTCAAAGAAATTGAAAAAGGAATTTTAGAATCAGATTTGAATATCAATCCAGTAAATGACGGAGAAAAAATCAGGATTAACTTGCCGCCACTTACCGAAGAAACCAGAAAAGAAACGGTTAAGCTTCTCAATCACAAGGCCGAGGAAGCCAAAATCGCTATCCGCTTGATTCGCGATAAGGTCAAAGACGCAATTATCGAAGCGGAAAAAGCCAAAGAATTTGGCGAGGACGAAAAGTTCCGCTTATTGGAAGAGCTCGACAAAAAGGTGGCGACTTTCAATTCTTCTGTCAAAGAATTGTCTGACAAGAAAGAAGAAGAGGTCATGACAATTTAATTTTTTGTCGGTGATTTAAATTATTAGCGAGCCAGTCTCGCGAGTTTTAAATTTTTTATGCAAACATTTATTATTTTTATTCTGGTAATGTCCTTGCTCGTGTTTGTTCACGAGTTGGGCCATTTTTTGACGGCGCGTCGTTTCGGAATTCGCGTTGATGAATTCGGTTTAGGTTTGCCGCCTCGTGTTTTTGGAGTGCAACGATTGGCCAAAGGCTGGAAGTTCATCTGGGGCAATCGCGAAATCAAAAGCGATGAGCCGATGGCTTATTCAATCAATTGGTTTCCGATCGGCGGATTTGTAAAAATTAAGGGTGAGAACGGCGAAGCGCAGGCTGATACAGACAGCTTTGGCTCTAAGCCGGCTTGGCAAAGAATAATAGTTTTGGCCGCCGGATCGCTGATGAATTTTTTCTTGTGCATATTATTGCTGACCATTGGATTTTCTTTTGGCTTGCCGGCAGTAGAACCGCAAGCCGGCGGAACTTATGTTTCTGATCCGCAAGTGCAAGTATCGGAGGTGTTCAAAGATCTGCCAGCGGAGACGGCCGGACTGGCGATAGGCGACGTCATCGTCTCGATAGACGGAGCCAAGATGGAAAATTCTTCTCAGATCAAAGAGTATTTGAAGGGGAAACCAGGGCAAGAGGTTACTTTAAATATTTCTAAAAATGGCAAGCAAGAAGAAAAGAAAGTTACCGTTGCCGATGTTGGCGGTTCAGGCGCGATCGGAATCGGCATCATTGATGTTGGCCTAGTAAGGTATCCGCCCCATTTGGCTTTTTGGCAAGCGCTTAAAACTTCCTGGTATTGGGTAGAGATGATTTTTTCCGCGGTAGCCGCTTTAGTGGCGCAATTATTTGGCGGAGCCAAATCAGGAGTTGATTTTGCCGGACCAGTAGGAATAGCGGTGATGACCGGACAGGCCGCCAAGCTGGGCTTGGTTTATGTGTTGCAATTTGCGGCACTACTTTCTCTTAATTTGGGAATTATTAATTTATTGCCGTTTCCGGCGCTCGATGGTGGCAGAATTGCTTTCATCGCTGTAGCCTCGGCTCGCGGAAAGCGTGGCGGAGGGAAGTGGGAGGCGATTTCTCACAGCGTCGGTTTTCTTTTATTGTTGGCTTTGATAGTATTTGTTACTTATCGTGACATTATCAGGTACGGCGCCATGATGTTGGAGGCCATCAAAGGAATGTTTTAATTTTTTATGAAAATAGAAGTAATGCCACAACTTAATCCGGTGGAAGTTTTGCGTCGCGCCGGCTATGGTCAGGTTATGGATCGTCGCGCCACCGAACCAAGCTGGTCGCGTCGCTTGGGTTCCGGTTTTTATCCTAGGTTTCATACTTACGTAAATGGCAATGTGATCAATTTGCACCTGGATCAGAAACAGGCGAGCTATGAGGGCTCTAGCGCGCATAGTGGCGAGTACGACGGACCGACGGTTGAGGCAGAAGCCCTCAGAATTGTTGAGACGGCCAACCAGATTATAAAAGCAAGGTCCGAGGAGGCTAATTTAAGCACTTCCGTCGACCGCCCCAAGGCCGGTTTTTGGGGTAAGATTTTCGGCAATTAGAGCTTTTGACTTTTAACCTTAAAATCGTTAAGATAAGCGCAAGAAATATACTTAAATTTATAATATGTTGCAGTCCCAACTTTTTCCTAAAACCTTAAAAATAGCACCTAAAGATGCTACTAGCGCCAGCCACAAATATTTGGTTCAAGGCGGTTATGCCGACATGCTTCAGGCGGGAGTTTATACTTATTTGCCTCTTGGCTGGAGGGTTATGACTAAAATTTCTGACATTGTCCGTGAAGAGATGAACGCGGAGAACGGACAAGAGTTACTGATGCCGGCACTGCAACCTAAAAATATTTGGGATGAAACGGGGCGTTGGGAGAGTATGAAGGAAGTGATGTATCAATTTCAAGATGAATCGGGAAAAGATTTTGGTTTAGCTGCTACGCACGAAGAAGTTGTCTATGATTTAGTGCGACGCTTTATTAATTCTTATCGTGATTTGCCTTTTGCTGTTTATCAGATTCAGAATAAGTTTCGTGCCGAGTTGCGTCCCAAAGGCGGGTTGATGCGCGGTCGCGAGTTTTGCATGAAAGATCTTTATAGTTTTCATCTCAGTCAGGAAGATATGGACAAGTATTATTCATCGATGATTGAGGCTTATAAGAAAGTTTATCGCCGTTGCGGTCTGGATGCTAAAGTGGTGGAGGCTTCCGGAGGCATGTTCACTAAAAAGTTTTCTCATGAGTTTCAGGTAGTATCAGATGCCGGCGAAGACAGAATTCTTTATTGTGATGGTTGCGATTGGGCTCAGAATACTGAAATTTCTGAAATCAAATCTGGAGATAAGTGTCCTAAGTGCGGCTTGCCAGTCAAAGAAGGCAAAAGCATTGAAGTGGGAAATATTTTTCAGTTTGCCGATAAGTATGCCAAAGACATGAATGGCTTCGTTAATGATGATGCTGGCAATAAACAACCGATTTTGATGGCCTCATACGGCATCGGCATTTCTCGTTTGGTGGCGACTATAGTCGAGGTTTGTCATGACGACAAAGGAATTGTCTGGCCGGAAAGCGTGGCCCCATTTAAAGCGCATTTGCTTTCTATTAAGAAAGACGAGACTGCTTCCGAGGTTTATAAACAATTAAAAAATTTAGGAATAGAGGTTCTTTTTGATGATCGCGATATTTCTGCCGGAGCCAAGTTTGCTGATGCTGACTTGCTGGGCTTGCCCTATCGATTAGTAGTCAGCGATAAGACCGGAGACAAGATAGAGTTCAAGCGTCGCGACAGCGCTGATTCAGAATTATTGAGTGTTCAGGAGGTAATTAATAAATTATCCTCTTAAAGCTGTGTGGAAAAAATTCTTGGGAAAATTCAATAAAGGGCTCGGCATCGACTTGGGTAGCTGTAACACTTTGGTCTATCAGCAAGATCGCGGCATTGTAATTGCTGAATCTTCAGTTGTTGCTGTCAACAATCGCACCGATCAGATTTTAGCTATTGGTGATGAGGCGCGTCGCATGTTGGGAAAAACTCCGCCACACATCACTGCCACTAAGCCTCTCGAATATGGAATCATTTCTGATTTTGAGGTGACCGAGAAAATGCTTAAGTATTTCTTGAATAAAGTGCGTTCAGGCAAGTTTGCTTTTTACGCTATGCCTCGAGTGGTGGTCGGAGTACCGCTTGATGTGACGGCCGTGGAGAAAAAAGCGGTTGAAGACGTGCTTGTTTCCGCTGGTGCCTCGGAAGTTTTTTTGGTGGAAAATGTCATGGCCACTGCTATTGGAGCGCGCATACCGATTCAGGATGCTACCGGCAACATGATGGTTTCTTTGGGTGGCGGATTGACTGAGGTCGCAGTTATATCTTTGGATGGCATTGTTAATTGGAAGGTGTCTCGCACTGCGGGACTAGCTTTGGATCGTGATATCATTAATTTTGCCAGGGAGGAATTCAGTTTGGTTTTAGGAGAAATGGTAGCCGAAGATATCAAAAAGAAAATCGGCTCCGCTGTTAATCTTAAGGATCGTTTAGAGATGCCAATGCGTGGCCGCGACGTGCTGACCGGACTGCCCAAAGAAGTTAAAGTTAATGATATTGAAGTCAGGGAAGCTATTAGCCGTTCTTTGGAGCTAATTCTTAATACCATCAAGGCCACATTGGAAACAACTCCGCCGGAGCTGGTTGCTGATATTTATCAAAAAGGAATTTATCTGACTGGTGGTGGAGCGCAACTGAAGGGAATCGACAGATTTATTTCCGATAGCATCAAAATCCCGGTTCATGTAACCGATGATCCTTCCACTTGCGCTGTTCGCGGGATGGGAGTGCTTTTGGATGATGAGCCGCTACTGAAAGACATCGTGGTGCCGGCAGCTTAATTTAATCTTTCCTTACATTGATTATGCTGGATAAGATTTTAAAATATTCTCTTTACGGTTTGACGGTAATAATTGTTGCCGCCTTTTTGCATTATGTCGGATGGCTTCGTCCCGTAGAAAATTTATTGATCAAAGGACTCTCGCCACTTCAGGGTTCGGCCAGTGAAGCATCGCGTTTCGGTCGCGGTTTTTATGAGAGGTGGCTTAAGAAAAGGGACTTGCTCAAAGAAAATGAGGAACTTAAAAATAAATTGACTCAAGCGGCTATTGATGACTCCTATCTTAAATCCTTGCAAGAAGAAAATGAATTGCTTAAGAGAGAATTAAATTTCGTTGAAGAAAGTCGTTTGAAATTCGTTTCCGCTAAAATTATTACCGGAGTTTCCGATCCCTTTACCCGTTCAGTTGTCATCAATCGTGGTAAAAAGGATGGCTTGGAAAAAGGTTTGGCTGTGGTTGCTGATCAGGGTATTTTGGTGGGTAAGGTTTCCGAAGTTTATGACGATTTCTCCAAAGTGATTTTGCTTAATGACAATAGCAGTAAGGTTGCGGCGACAGTACAGAATTTAGATCACACCGTCGGCATGGTTGAGGGGCAGTATGGACTATCGTTCTCTATGACCAACATACCGCAGAATCAGAATATCAAAGAAGGGGACAAGGTAGTAACCTCCGGTTTGGAAGGAAAGATTCCCAAAAATCTTTTGATTGCCGAAGTTGAGAGCGTTAAATCGATAGAAAGTGAAATTTTCAAGACAGCTATTTTAAAACCAATAATATCTTTGGACAATCTTAGTTACGTAGAAATAATTATTCCTTAATAATGTCTTGGATATTTAAAATAGCGGCGACAATCATTATTGTTCTAGGTCATGTCGCCTTAAGCGGTAGTAGCAATCCCATATTGTCCAGCATTAATCTGCCGATAGCTTTTTTGGTTTTGTCTATCAGGCTTTTTGATTTTCCTTTCAAGTTGGCATTCGCCCTTCTGGCAGGATTTATCCTTGATGTTTATTCCAACTTGCCTTTTGGCTCTTTCATGATAACTTTTTTTCTAATCAGTATTTCTTTAGACGTCTTATTTTATAATTTTTTTACTGATCGCTCCCTTTATTCCATTTTGGTGCTGTCGCTTATCGGCATAACGATTTACAATTTTTCTTTTATATTGATTTTGTCGGGGTCTTATCTATTGGGATTCAGTGATTTTCTGGTCAATCAGAATTACATTTGGAATTACTTGTTGCAATTGTTAGTTAATGGTCTTGTAATAGCAATCGGATTTTATTTATCAAATAGGTTATTGAAATTTAAATAGTAAGTTGATTAATGACTAACAATCCTTTTACAACTTTAGATCCGATAGACTTGGGACGTAAAAGTTCCCTGGATTGGGTAGAAAGCAGTTGCCTGTCAGGACTCTCGAGCAAGCCGCCGATGCAAGACGGCTTTTTGAGCTTGTCTTTAAGTCACAAAAAGTTAAGATTATTTTTTTTCGCCATGGCGATTCTCTTGAGCCTGGTTTTGGTGAAAAGTTTTTGGCTACAAGTCATCTCTGGAGATCGTTATTTTGTCTTAGCTGAAAATAACAGGATCAAGACGCAATACTCCAAGGCGCATCGGGGAATAATTTACGATCGCAATGGCAAGGCGCTGGTTAATAATTTATTTGGATTTTCAATTTCAATTGCTCCCTCCGAATTGCCCAAAGATGAGGCAGAAAAAAACGAGATCTTGGATCGCGTCTCTACCATAACCCAGATAGCGCGACAAGAGATAGCGGATAAACTTGAAGGAGCTGAGTCGCGCTACTTTCAACCGGTTTTAATACGCGCCGGAATACCTTATGATCAAGCCATGCTTCTTAAAATTGACGATTTGCCGGGAGTGAGATTGGATATAGATTCTTGGAGGCTTTATTTGGGGGGAGAAAGCTTTTCCCATATCTTGGGATATATTGGTAAAATTAGTCCGGAGGAATATGAATCATTTAGATCAGAATATTTATTGGATGACAATATTGGTAAGGCGGGACTCGAAAAACAATATGAAAAATATTTGCGCGGAGTCCATGGCCAAAAGAAGATAGAAGTTGATGCTTTAGGTCGAGAGAAAAAAATAATTTCGCAGAAAGAATTTGTTTCCGGCGACAGCTTAATGCTTTCAATCGACGCTGGGTTGCAGGAAAAAGCGTATGCTGTCATGAAAGATAAATTGCCTCAAGGCAAAGGATCGGTAATAATTTCCGATCCGCGCAATGGATCGATTTTAGCCTTAGTGGACTATCCCAGCTATGATAATAATTTGTTTACCGGGGGCATCAACATCTCTGAATATAACAAGCTTTTAAATGATGAAAGAAAGCCATTGTTTGCCCGTTCGGTGTTTGGAGAATATCCTTCGGGTTCAACTATTAAGCCAGTGGTTGCTGCCGGCGCATTACAAGAAGGGATTGCATTAAAAAATACGACCGTTAACAGTTCGGGCGGAATTTATGTGGGGCAATGGTCTTTTCCTGATTGGAAGGCGGGAGGGCATGGCGTCACCAACGTTACCAAAGCGATTGCCTGGTCGGTTAATACTTATTTTTATTATGTAGGCGGTGGTTATGGCAATTTTAAGGGTTTAGGGCTTGATGGACTGGTCAAGTATTTCAAAATGTTCGGATTAGATGAGATTACTGGTATTGATTTGCCGGGAGAGCGTGATGGCTTTGTGCCGACGGCTGAATGGAAAACAGAAAGGATTGGCGAGCCGTGGTATATTGGCGATACCTATCATCTTTCTATCGGTCAAGGCGATTTGCTGGTAACTCCCTTGCAAGTAAATAATTATACCTCGGCAATTGCCAATGGCGGAAAACTTTACGCGCTACATCTAGCAAAAGGAGTAATTCATCCCGACGGAATGAGTGAAGACTTCTCTCCGAAATTGATTAGAGAAGTCTCTGTTGATGCGGAAAATCTTAAGACAGTAAGAGAAGGCATGCGCGAGACCGTTTCCTATGGCTCAGCGCGCAGCCTTGATTCTCTGCCGGTGCTGGTTGCCGGAAAAACCGGTACCGCCCAGTGGCACAAGGATAAACTTAACCATGCGTGGTTTACCGGCTTTGCTCCCTATGACAATCCTAATTTTGTAATTACTGTTTTGGTTGAAGAGGGGGGAGAGGGATCAAGTGTTGCGGTGCCGATAGCCAAAGAAATAATGTCCTGGTGGTTCTCTGAAAAAAAAATAATTTAGGAGAGAATATAATCATTGGACTTGACACTTTTGTTTGGCAATGCTATTATATTAACTATGAAAATTTAAAATTAAGTGAAATAAGATAGTCATCATGAAAGAGAATTACATTTCCCAAGAGGGATTACAAAAGTTAAGAAATGAATTAGAGCAACTTAAGACGATTGAGAGGCCGGAGGTAGTTGATCGCATTGCTAAGGCCAGAGATCTTGGCGATTTAAGCGAGAACGCCGAATATCACGAGGCCAGGGAAAAGCAAAGCTTTATCGAAGGGCGCATTCAAGAATTAGAGTCCTTGATTAAGAACGCCGTCATAATCGAAAGCAAAAAATCAGATACGGTCGAGTTGGGTTCCACTGTTCATGCTACTTGCGATAATGGCATGAAAATAAAATACCAGATAGTTGGACATAGCGAAGCTGATCCGGCCTCTGGAAGAATCAGTCATGAATCACCTCTAGGCAAAGCTTTTATTGGCAGGGGAATTGGACATGAGTTTGAATTGAATGTTCCGGCCGGAAAATTGAAATGCAAAATTGATCACATTGAATAAAATAAAAAAACTCCGCCAGCTGGCGGAGTTTTTTTATTGATATTTTTTTAAATATCAAGATTCTTTACTGTCTTAGCGTGAGTCTGGATAAATCTCTTGCGTGGAGCCACATCTGATCCCATCAAGATGTCAAAGGTCTCATCAGCTTTTTGAGCATCAACAACCGTTATTCTCTTCATCATGCGTCTGGCTGGGTCCATGGTAGTTTCCCAAAGCTGTTCCGGATTCATTTCACCAAGACCTTTGTAGCGCTGGATATTTATTTTTACTCCGCCAACTTCTTCCGCCCCCACTGCCTCCACGCTTTCATCAGCCTCTTCTTCGGCGACCTCAGCCTCTTCCTTGGCTTTTTTAGCTTCCGGTTTTGATTTTCTATTGGCCATTACGGTCGCGGACATTTCTTCTTTGGCTTTATTGAGCTCATCCTCGTTATAAACATAGCGGACGTCTTTGCCAACTTGGACGCGATATAGCGGTGGCATGGCTACGTAAACGTGTCCCTCTTGAATCAAAGACGGGAAGTGACGATAGAAAAGTGTCAACAGTAGTGTACGAATATGTGAGCCGTCAACGTCGGCATCAGTCATGATAACTATTTTGTCATAACGTAAGTCTTCAATAGTAAACTGTTCGCCAATATTAGTTCCCAAAGCAATAATCAAAGATTTAACCTCGTAGTTGGCAAGCATCTTATCTAATCTAGCGCGCTCCACATTGAGGATTTTGCCACGCAGAGGCAAGATGGCCTGAAATTCGCGATTGCGTCCCTGTTTGGCGGAACCTCCGGCAGAGTCTCCCTCAACAATGTATAGTTCAGAGATTTTAGGATCACGCGAAGAGCAGTCGGCTAATTTGCCGGGCAAAGCAAAACCATCCAAAACTCCCTTGCGCAATACTGATTCGCGAGCCGTTCTAGCGGCCAACCTAGCCTTAGCAGCTAAGATACATTTGCCCATGATACCTTCGGCGTCTTTGGGATTTTCTTCTAAGAAAATATCAAAAGACTCGGCCATTACCTTATCCACGGCGGCGCGAGCTTCAACGTTTCCTAATTTAGCCTTGGTTTGGCCTTCAAATTGCGGTTCTTGTATTTTGATGGAAATTACCGCAGCCAAGCCTTCACGAACATCTTCAGCGGTTAAATTAGCGTCTTTTTCCTTGAGGAAGTTGTTTTTTCTGGCGTAAGTGTTAATCGTGCGAGTTAAAGCAGTACGGAATCCGACTACGTGCATGCCTCCTTCCAGATTGTAGATGTTGTTGGCAAAGGGGAGGACAGTTTCTCCGTATTCGGCAGTATATTGAAGGGCGATTTCCACTACAATGTTCTCAGCCTCTTTTTCAATATAGAAAATATTGGGATGTTGCGGGGCGACATGGGTATTGATATGACGGACGTATGATTTGATGCCTCCTTCGAAGTAAAATTCATAGCGTAGATGCTTCAGGGTGTCCTCATCTCTTTCATCAATAACGATCAGCTTAATTCCTTTTGTCAGATAGGCCTGCTGTCTCAAGTGGTCTAGAATGGTTTTGATGCTGAATTCCGTTACGCTAAAAATTGTTGAATCAGGTTGGAAGGTTATTTTGGTGCCGGTTCCCTTGGTTGAGCCGATTTCTTTGACCGGTTTTTGCGGTTTGCCGATTTTGTATTCTTGCATCCACAATTTACCGTCACGTTTGACTTCGGCTTTCAAATAAGTGGAGAGGGCATTGACTACAGAAACGCCGACGCCGTGCAAACCGCCGGAGACTTTGTAGCCGTCATCGCCGAACTTTCCTCCGGCGTGAAGTACTGTCAAAACAGTTTCAAGTGCCGAGACTTTTGTGGTTTTGTGTTTTTCTACGGGAATGCCGCGACCGTTATCTTCGACCGATACCATATTGCCGGGCAACAGCTTGACTCTAATGGTGTCGGCATGACCAGCCATGGCTTCGTCAAAACAGTTATCAACAACCTCCCAAATCAAGTGGTGCAAACCAGCTTCAGCGGTGTTGCCGATATACATTCCGGGGCGTTTTCTGACCGGATCAAGACCCTCTAAGACCTGAATTTGCTCTGCGCCATAACTGCCGCTGGTTTTTTTATTCTCTTCTTTCGCCATAAAGTTTAGGTGTTTTTATCATCAATAATTCACACGCACGTGTGCATTATTAAAATTGTCTAAATTTAAACAATAATAACTATTGGGATTCGCCGTAGCGAACCGATAGAAAGTGGCTAATTTAAAGGTTTTCCACACCTTTATTTTATCATTTTTTGCGGTTTGCGACAAGTGTTTTTGTTGCTTATTTATGCAGGCGATTGGGTTTTTATTTTTTTTATATTTTAGATAAAATAGGCGGCCCATAAACTTGCTTTTGAAATTTAAATTTGTTATAATATGATTACAATTTTATGACTAATGGATTCCTAAACTCACGTTATAATCGTCAGGAACAAATGCCAGAATGGGGCGTTGAACGTCAAAAAAGATTAGCAAAAGCGAGGGTTGCGGTTATTGGAGCTGGAGGAGTAAAATCCACCCTACTAATGTCGCTAGTGGCTGGTGGCATAGGCAATATTAGGATAATAGAGTTTGATAAAGTTGAATTATCCAATCTAAACAGACAATTATTATTTCGGACTAGTGATATCAATAAGTCAAAGGGTAAGCAGGCAATAAAAACTCTTTCAGACTTAAATCCCGAGATAAATTTGGAGCTAATTGAAGATAGGGTAGATATTAATAATATTGAAGAGCATCTAAGAGATTTTGATTTCATAGTTGAGGGCGGAGAATCTCTGGCTGGGCGTAATTTAGTAAATGAATATTGTTTGAAAGCTAATAAACCTTTTGTTCATGCATCTGCTCAGTATTCTTATGGTTATGTTTTCAGTGTTATTCCAGAATTAAAGACCGCTTGTTTTGCTTGTTATTTTCCTAATGATCACACTCGGGCAGTGCATACTGGTCCGGTTCCGGTCAATGTTTTGGCCACATCGATAGCTGGTAGTTTGGGTGCAGTCGAGGTTTTCAAATGGTTTTTGGGTTATCAGGGAAATATGGTAGTTAATAAGAGGCTTTGTTTTAGCTCTTTATTATTGAGTGAGGAATTTAAATATTTAAAGCAAAAAAGAATCAGTAATTGCCCGGTTTGCTCTGGCTATTACAAAAAAACTGCTAAATTAAATATTTAACAGTCCTTAAGTCTCGCATGGATTAGGTTCTTTTCTCAAATTACCCGTCGCAGGCAGCGAATCCAGAAATAGAAACGTCGGTTATTGTTAATTTTTTCTCTATGGCCTTTAATTCCGGGTATAGTTCCAAAACTTCTTTAGATGATTTGGCATTTACATAGGACAATCCAATTAAGCCTTCAGCCAAACCGCGCAGTGATATTTTTTTCATAGACTTTATTTTTTAGACTTTATTTATTTTGGAGCTTATTAACTATAAAATATTATTTTAAATAATGCAAATTACTTATGTTTAGAACGCATACTTGTGGCCAATTGACCAAGGCAGATGTAGGATCGACGGTCACTCTATCTGGCTGGGTTAATAGTAGGAGGGATCATGGAGGATTGATTTTTATAGATTTGCGTGACCATTATGGCATGACTCAGGTAGTTTTTGACGGCAAGGTTTCAGCCGATGCTTTTATGATTGCCGAAAAATTGCGTGACGAGTGGGTAGTTAAGATCACTGGAAAAGTTAATGCTCGTCCGGAATCAGCAACCAATAAGGTTCTGTCTACCGGCGAAATTGAAATTAGCGTAGAAAGCGCTGAGATTTTGAATTCAGCTCAAACTCCACCATTCAGTTTGGCTTGGGACCCTACCAAGGATGATAAGTTGGATGGAATTAGTGAGGATTTACGTTTAAAATACAGATTTTTGGATTTACGCCGCAAGCGCATGCAAGATAACTTGGTTTTTCGCGGTAAAGTAATCAAGTTTTTGCGCGATTGGATGCATCAAGCCGGTTTTAATGAAATTGAAACCCCAATTTTAACTGTTTCATCTCCAGAAGGTGCTCGTGATTTTTTGGTGCCGTCCCGTCTGCATCCTGGTAAATTTTACGCTTTGCCTCAAGCACCCCAACAATACAAGCAATTGTTAATGGTTGGTGGCATGGATAGATATTTTCAAGTCGCTCCATGTATGCGCGATGAAGATGCTCGTGCCGATCGTAGCCCAGGTGAGTTCTATCAGCTTGATGTAGAGACTAGCTTTTTAACTCAAGATGAATTTTTTGCTTTGATGGAGCCAATGTTTGAGGCGGCAACCAAAGAATTTACTGATCGCCAAATAATGCAAATGCCATTTCCGCGCATTCCTTTTCGTGAGTCAATGTTGAAATACGGTTGTGATAAGCCCGACTTGCGTTTTGGTATGGAAATCCAAGATGTGACCGAAATGTTTGATGGCTGCGGCTTCACTGCTTTCGCTGATGT
>MWBE01000022.1 GCA_002068915.1 Parcubacteria group bacterium ADurb.Bin326 | reverse complement strand
GATGGGATTTCTGGCGATTTCCACATCTTGAGAAGCCAACCGAGCCTCCACAAAGGGGCTCGGTTTTATTAACAGACGGACGCTTTGAAAGTCTTTCGTGAGGTCAGACTGGAAAAGAACAATCCGCCAATTAATACGCCTATGGAAAAACCAAACAATTCCGGCGCCGATCCAAACGCAAAGCCAGAGACTCCGTCTTTTGACGATGCGGTCGGAAAGGAACAACCGGTCAATTCAGTTCCGTCAGGCACTCCGAGCGGAGAGCAACCTGACAAAAAACCAGACGCTAAGGGTGAACAACCCAAGGATCAATCTGGCGATACGCCCAGCGATAAGGGCGAAAGTCCCGACGGCAAAAAGCCCGAGGGCGACAAATCCTTCTGGGGAAAGTTTAAGAGCGAAGATGATGCTAAACGCTCGTATGACGAAGCCCAGACCAAGATCATCGAGCAAGGAAAAGAGATCAATGACTTAAAGACCCTGCACGAGAAAAATGAACAGTTTCTCTCTGTGCTGGATCGAGCGTTGGTCAAGAATCCGCAATTGGCTGAACAGTTAAAAGCGGTACTTGCCGAGACCATGAAGTCCGGCGAATCGGAGCCGGAGGATACGCCCGATATAGAAGCTATCCTCGATAAAAAGCTTGAGGAAAGAGAAACAAAAGCAAAAACCAAAGCGGAAATTGATAAGTGGATCGAGGGTCACGAGGACTTCAAAGACCCCGAGGTGGGACACAAAGTTCTCGATATCATCGAAAAAGAAAAACTACCGTTCAATGCTCGCACGCTTCAACTGGCCTACGACTCCATCACCAAGGATGCCCAAGCCAAGAAAGCAACCGAGGAAGCTTTGAAAAAAGAGGAAGTGAAAAATCTTGAGCGTGAAAATGCATCAGGTGTCGGAGGCGGTTCACCAACTGCCAAAGGCCAAACGCCCAAAGACAATCCCTTTGACGATCTTGTGGGCGAAAGTATCAACCCAAACAAAGTCAGGTAATGCTTATTAGATTTGAGGTCTCGTGAGCGGTTACCGGCTTTCTAACATAAAACAAAATTATGTCTGAACCAACCCATCTCATCGGAACGAGAAACACACTGACGATTGAACAATCACAGCGTATTCCCGATGTCGATGACAAAATATTCCTTCTTGAACCAGGCGAATCACCGCTCACTGCTTTCTTGACCCAAATCGGAAAGATTGGTGACGGTGGAGGCAAGTTCAAAGGAATGGCTCTTCAAAAAAGAGTCGTCTATAACCCAGAGTTTACTGAATATGAGGATCAGTACTCTGGTGTCTGGGCTCGAATTAACAACGGTGGTGGCTACCTCGTAGGTGCGACCGACATTGTTGTCGATAGTCCGGGTGCCTCAATTTTCTCCAAGTACGATCTGATTAAAAACACTCGTACCGGTGAAATCATGAGAGTCACCAATGTTAATTATTCCACGAATACTCTCACCGTAACTCGTGGAGCCGGTGCCACTGCGGCGGCCGCCATCAATGATGACGACTGGCTGTTGGTTATCGGTCCTGCTTTTGAGGAAGGATCAAAGTCTGGAGATTCCAACACGACTAAACTCGTGAAGGTCACCAACTACACCCAAATCTTCAAAACAAAATTCGGTGTCACTCAAACCGAGAACGCTTCGAAACTTTATCCGTCCGGTACGCCGGGTGCGGACTTGAAATACCTGCGTGCAAAACATGGTATCGAACAAGCCAAGAAAATCGAACGCGCATATTGGTTCGGTGAAAAGAAAGAAGTCACCGGTCCCGACGGTAAACCTCTCCGTTTAACCGGAGGTATCTTGGAATCCATCATCTCTGCTGGAAATGTGCAAGACGAATCAAGCTCGAGCTTAACCGAAGCCGAATTCCGATCGTTCTTGCAGAACTATGCCTTTAAGTATGGTTCAAGCGAGAAGTACTTCTTCTGTGGCAATACCGTGCTCGGTTATTTGGAAGGCTTTGCCACGAGCAAGATGTATGTCGTTCCAACCGATAAGACCTACGGTGTAGAAATCCGTAAATTCCAGTCTTCATTCGGTACCTTGAACATTGTTCGTCATCCGATGTTCGACAATCAGTATGCCGGTATGGGAGTCGTATTGGATCTTTCAACCTTAAAGCATTGTCCTTTGAATGGTCGAGACACCACGCTCGAAACCAACATTCAAGACAACGATGCTGACGAGGAAGTAGACCAGTACAAAACCGAAGTCGGTTTGCAGAGAGTCAACTTCGAAAAGAACGCTTTGCTTAAGGGTGTTGCCTAAACCTGACCAAGGCTCTGCTCTGACTCGCTGGCCTCCACTCTGTGGAAGCCAGGAGTAAGGGCGGATGCCAGATTAAAAATTAAAAACTTAATTAATAAAACTATATGGCTAAATTTAATTCCCATATCAAAAGACTCAAGATCGTCCTTAAACCGGCTACGCCAATATTTGAGGGCGGATTGAAAATCGGCGATCAGCCGGGAGTGTACGCTACATTCGAAGATGGTCAATTTGAGACCAAAGATGAGGAACTCATCAAACAACTTGAGGGCTTAGACACATTCAAAATAGATTTTTGGCGTGTGTCTGATGAGTCCAGTCCTGTCGAGGACACAACGGTCGACAAAGACTTTGTGAAGCTAACCAAAAAAGAGCTTCAATCTCTGGCAAAAGAAAAAGGTGTTGAGGTCGACGGCACTGAAACAAAAGAAAGACTGGTCGAGCTTTTGACTGACAAGTAAACCGTAAGAGGTCGATAATCTAAAACAAACTTATGCCAATCGTATCAGCAGACTTAAAAGAATATAAATCGTCAGCGACCAATTCTGACGGTGCTGGAATTTCGGCGACTGAAGTAGTCGACAATACCGATAACAACCTGTTCACCGACATAACTGGTGACGAAGCGACTGCTGGTGGTACTGAGTATCGAAAGATATTCAGAAAAAACACCCACGCAACGCTTACTTGGCAAAACATAGTCTCATGGCTATTAAGCCAACCAACCAACTCTGCATTGTCATTCGGATTCGGATTGGATCATGCCGATGATGCCGACGGTGGCCAAGGAAACATGACGGCGTTCGGGGCGAATGCGGTCGTTGCCGTAGTTTCTGACGGGGCAGACACCAGACAATTAACCGTTGTTGGTGAGGATGCATCAGGAAACAGACAGACCGAAACCTTAACCTTAAACGGTGCGACCGAAGTGGTCGGATCGCTTACATTTTCCAAAGTGTATGCGGTTTATGCCAACTCTCTATCTGCCTCAAGAACCGTAACCGTCAAACAAAGTTCGGGAGGAACAGCAAGAGGAACTATTGGAACAAATAAAAAGATTTGCTTCCTGTGGTTTGGAAAGAAATACTCCGGTGGCTCATTAGTTAACGCCGAGGGTGGCGATATGGCCAGCAAGGCAACTGGATTGAAGTCCGGTGATGTCGCACCTGCCGGAAACTTCGGACTGTGGTATCGAATTACTTGGCCAGCCGGTGCCGGTGCAGTAACCGCTACGACAACCCAAGTGAAATCCGAGGGTGACACTGCGGCCTAAAAGAAATTAAAAAGTTATGGCTAAAACTTTCTTAACAAAAAAGAATAACGCCAAAAGCACAATCACGGACAATCCACTGCTTTCGGGTGCGACTGTCCTCAGTGTGCAGACCGGTGACGGGGCGAAGTTTCCATCGGCACCATTCCACGCCACGCTTTACTCAAGTGATCCTAGCGTGGGAGAGATTGTGAAAATAACAACGATTGTAACCGATCAATTCACAATCGAACGAGCCAAAGAAAACACCACTGCCCAACAATGGCCTCAAGGCACACGCCTCGAGCTTTTGGTGACAGCCAAACTTTTTGACGACTTTCAAACAAGAACCGAAGTTATTGTCGCAACCGACGGTTCTGGTGACTACAACTGCGACGGCACAGCCGATCAGACAGAGATCAACGAAGCTATAAGCAATCTACCATCGAGTGGCGGAATAGTCAGAATTAAGAAAGGAACTTATAACCTGACGGGTGTCGTTGAAATCTTAAAAAGTAATGTGATTCTCGAGGGCGAAGGAGGGGCGACCATTTTGCGAGTAACCAATTCCGCCAATCTTGGCGATGTGGTGAGAATTGGAAACGGCGGAAGTGTAAGTTATACAAACATCACTGTTCGAGACTTCATGATCGACGGTAATCAAGCCAACCAAACATCAGGTGCCAACAGTCCGCTCGTACTCTGGGGAACCTCATCGTACAAGCACAGCAAACTAACGATAGAAAACATGTGGCTGACCGGTGCAAAACAAGATTGCATGAAAGTTATTGCTATTGAGGATAGCGTGATAAAAAATTGCTACATTTATTCGAACACTGGAACGGCAATCGGATTATTCACCAGCTCTCAATACATCAGCATTGTTGGTAATGTGCTTGCTTCAAATTCCTACGGAATATACGACAACGCTTGCAACTACAACACCATCACCGGCAATGTGATCCGCAATAATGGCTACGGCTTTTATGTAAATAGCGGATGGCGAGAAGTATTCACCGGCAATATGGTCTTCACCAGCACAAACTACGGAGTTTATCTTGTAGGTGCCCAAAGAGTGGCCATAACTGGTAATCACTTCTATGGCGATAGCTGGAGTATCGTGGTCGGCAATAGTTCCAATGCCACCAAATACAATGTGATCACTGGAAATACAATCACATACCCAACCAGCCAAGGCATTGCTCTTTATTATGGTTCGGGAACGACCGTAAGCAATGTTATAAGCGGAAACCATATCTTCGGGGCCGGTGGACATGGGATATATCTTTATGGATCGTCCTACAACACCATAACTGGAAATGCCATAGATAATGCTTCAAGAAATGCAAACAACACTTCGAACAGCATCTACCTATCAAACAACGGCTCGGTGTATTCAACCTACAATGTGATCTCGTCAAACAACTTGCACGCCACGCAAACAAATAAGTCCGCTTATCACATCAGAGAGCAAGGCACGAGTGATGACTATAACTTAGCAATCGGCAATGTTTGCAAAGATGCGGTGACCGCACAAATAAGCATGCAAGGCACGAACTCAGTGAGAGGTACTAACATACCGGCTTCCGGATAAAACTATGTTCAACGCTTATCAATTCAACACAGCCCAATTAAACAACACTGGCTCAAAGCCAATTGCTAAAGCCGTGAGTTATGTGCTGGATGTATTCGGATTGATAAACAAACAGATTACATACTTGCTTGATAGTTTTGTCACAATTTCGCACGCCAAAACATATATCCTCGACATTAAGAACCTGATAGCAAAAATGGAAACCTACATCCTTGATACTTTCGGACTTTCAAACAAGACGATTGCTTACAGGTTTGATGTTAGGAGTCTGATTGCCAAGATGGAGTCTTATGTTTTGGATATATTCCGAATAGCTACGAAAAGTCTGACATACAAATTCGACATCAGAATAATCGTTGCTAAAACAGAAAGATATCTCCTCGATGTATTCGGACTTATTGCAAAACTGCTCACTTATAAACTGGATGTCAGAAATCTTGCCACAAAACTTGAGACTTATGTTTTAGATATTCGCCTAAAGGTGAATAAAACTGCATCGTATCTTTTCGACATAATTGGCGGTGCATGGCTTGGATTAGTTTATAAGCTGGATGTCAGAAATATCACCACAAAGAGTATGGCGTACCGGTTTGATGTTTTGATCACACTCGGCCGAACGATAACCTACAAGTTTGATTCTTTTCTCACGGTTCTCAAACAATCGATATACAAATGGGACATAAGAAACACGGCTCAAAAGTTAATGGCCTATGTGACAGATATCAGGAATGCGATCGCCAGACTGGAAACATACAAGCTTGATATTAGAAACCTAGCCACCAAGATCGAGAGATATGTGTTCGACATCAGAGGCCTGATATCCAAAGCTTGGACTTACATCTTTGATATAAGAAACATTGCCGGTAAAACCGAAAGTTATTTGCTCGACATTAAAAACCTTATTGCCAAAAACACCCGATACTTATTTGACTCGCTGATCACTGTTTTGAGACAGACAATCTACCTCTTGGACATCAGGAGTTTGACGGCCAAGGCGATGCGATATGTGTTGGACATTCGAGTGCTGATTGCCAAGCTGGAATCTTATAAATTCGACATCCGGAATCTTGCCACTAAGATCGAAACCTATGTGCTGGATATCAGAAATTTGATTGCCAAAACCGAAACATACATTTTGGACATCCTAAGCAAGATTGCAAAATGGTGGACTTACAAATTAGACATCTTGATAACCGCTGGCAAGCAATGGAGATACTTGTTTGATATCCGAGGACTGATTGCTAAAGCTTGGACTTATCGCTTCAGGATTTGGAAAATCATTGAGGGTGTAAAAATAGCGGTTGAGTTTCTTTCCGCAAAACTTTCGGTCCTGATGCTTAATGCCAGAGAGTCGCTTGGATTGGTTAACGCTAGGACAAACATCGAGGTCAAAAATGCCAAACAAGATCAATCATTACAATCAGCAAAATTGGAAGTTGGTCTTGGTAAAGGCAATAAAAATATAAAACTATGAGCGTAAAAATTGTTCAAGACGATACAAGGCCACCGTTGGAATTCAATCTGACTCAAGATGGTTCACCTGTAGATTTAACCGGATGCACGGTCAAATTCTACATGAAAGATGCCACTAGCGGATCAGTAAAAATTAGCGGTAGTACTTGTGTGATAACCGATGCCACCAAAGGTAAATGCAAATATCTCTGGACTTCATCGGACACAAACACAGCCGGAACTTATGTGGGAGAGGTTGAGGTCACTTTTCCTGACGGAAAGATTCAGACCGGCTATAAACAAATCGGAATCACGATAAGAGCTGACATCTAAAACTATGACCAGAGGCGAAATTAAAACAGCAATAAAAAACGAAGTTGATGATCAGACCGTTGACTCAACACTGCTCAACACATGGGTTCAAAGAGCCGATGAGAAAGTGCAGAGCTGGCGTCCATCGGATGATCGAGATCAGACCTTTGACTATTGGGATTATCTCAAGACCGAACAGCCGTTCACAACTGTTGCCAATCAAGAGAAATATCCCGTACCGGAAAACTATCGTGCGTTTATCGAACTAAGAATCGGAACTGATAAAACACCTTTTAAGCTGATCGACTTCCGAGACAGAGACAAGTTTGATGACCACGCGGTGTATATGCTGGGCGGTTATTTTTACCCAGTAGCGACACCAACAGTCGACGGTAGTGCCATGAGGTTTGTCTTTGTCCGAATATCAGACGACTTTGCATCCGACAATGACGAACCGGAGGTCGAAAAACTCTATCACCAAGCTTATGTCGAGTGGGGCAAGAAAATGTACTACAACCAACAGGGCGACACCGAGCTTGAACGACAAGCAGAAAATAACTTCGAGAGAATAATGATTGGAAAATGGCGGGATCAAGAACTGGCCAGAATGTCTACGGCTTCGGATCAAGCCGAGATTCCAAGAAGCAGTCTCGTATAAACAAACACTATGTCACTACCAAAAAAGATTTGGAAAACATCTCAATTCCACAAAGGTATTTCAAACCTTAATGCCGAGGGAACTTTTTGGTTTTCGAACGGATTGGAATTTGATCAGTATCCTCCATATTTGAAAGTGGCAAATAAGTTTTTCAAAGAGAGCGACAGTGCGAGCGTTCCAACACTGAATCAGCCGACTTACATGTGTTATTTCAATTATCGATATTACTGCGTCAATCATGATGACGGAAAGATTTTTGAGAATACCTACAACAGCTGGACTGAAGTACACGACAGCACAAACATCTGGGGAGGAAGCGGATTATATGCCGATGATGATTATATGTACTATGCCGGAAGTACTTGGGTCGGTCGCTTTGATAAAAATACTTGGGTGGACAACTGGCAGTCGTTCAATGTGAACACAGCGTTTGACGATGTTCCGATTACTAAGTTTTTGAAATTCATTTGTTTCGGAAATAAAAACTATTTGGCTACATGGGATACAGGGGCAAGCTCTTGGAATCCCAACAAGCTCACACTACCGACCGGTTATGTGATTATGTGGCTCGCACCGCTCACCGACTATCTTGTTATTTCTGCTCACCATCCGACATTCGGATCAGCTTTGTTTTTCTGGGATGGATATTCGCAAACTTATAACCGTGTCCTGCAATTAACCCAAACACAAAGTCTTGCCGGTGCTGTTGATAAAAATGTTTTGTATTTCTTAACACGAGACGGCTGGATCTGTCGCTTTAACGGTTCAGGAATTGAGAAGCTTAACAAGTTCCCGGAAATGAACCACGAGGACTACATCTCACTGAAAGCCGGTTGCATGAAAGTTTATCAAGGCACAATTCTTATTGCCAAAGGATCGAACACTTACGATGTGAGTCGCCGAAATCAGTATTGCGGAATTTGGTGCTACAACCCATCAACCAATGCTCTCTATTTCAAACACCGAGTATCAACCGGTGCGGTTAACCATGTGACTCCGGGACTAGCGGTAATGTACGGACTCTATGTCGACAACAACACAATTCGTGTGATGTACAGCGATGGCAATAAGTCAATCATCGATGTAAACCACGATACTGGAACATTCAGACCTTACGAATTCGGGGCGTATTGGATTAGTCCGCTGATAGATAACGATCCATATCTTCGCAAAAGATGGAAACAAATGATCCTGAACTTTTTCAAACCGATGCCTAATAGCAGTTTTGCAAGATTTGAAATCAAGTACAACATCACCGAACAGAATATAAGAGATCAGGCAAAATATGTGACCGGTGGAGGCTCGGATTACTTTACCGTTTCTTATTTTGGCAGTTCGTATGAGGTCGGTGACGAAGTGATTGTTCTTGCCGGTCCGGCGGCTGGACAGATCAGGCACATAAAAAGCATGGACAACGCCACAAAAACAATTTATCTGGATGAGACTTTGTACTATGTCGGAACTTCACAGGGATACCTGCAAGCCGGAGATTATGTGGCGATAACACCTTTCAAAAGACTTGGAACGATTAAGGGAAACGAGAATCAAGGCAAAGTAAACAAAATGCTTCGGTTCAATGCGAGGTCGAAAAAAATCCAATTCAAAGTCGAAGTCTGGAGTAACTCTGGATATTCCGGTGAGTGGGATATGGGGTTAAAAGATGTGTCGGCCGTATTCGTTCCGGACAGAATAATCAAATAAACATATGACAAAATTCACATTGGAAAAAATAGACCAAGAGAATGTAAAAAAGACAGACATTCGTGAGGATGTCTCGACAGTGAACATTCCGGCTTTAGAAAAACAAAAAGCCGAACTGGAACAACAGATCACTGCAATGCAAAAACAACTCGACCAAATAAATGAGGTCTTGGTCGAGTATAAGAAACTTCCACAAACATGAACAACGCACCAAACCAAGATCAACCATTTGATCCGAATCTGGGTTCGATACTCAATCTACTCCGTGATATTCCGATATTGAACTCACCGCCGTCCGACACACCGAGAACTCCGATCAGTTTCGCTTTATACGACAACGGCGGTACAAGACGGTTTTATATATTTTTTAACGGAGTGTGGAGGTATGTAACGCTAACTTAAAATCATATGGCTCAAATTACCATACAAAAAGGTCAAACATTATCGGGAATCGCCAAACAGCAAGGCACCACTGTTGATGCGATCATGAAAGCAAACCCGACCATCAAGAATGCCAACCTGATATACGCAGGTTCTACCTTGAATTTGCCCGGGTCACCGACTTCACCCGTTGTTGCCCCTAAGGCGAGCGTTCCGAACCCAAGTCCCACCGTGACACCTTCTTCGACCGTAACACCGCCCGTTGCCCAAAATTCGAGCCCGGGGACAAGCTCTGTACCAACTAAAAGCACCCTTTATGGGACTGAAGTACCTTCTAACACATCTTTGCTCAAACAATACCGGTCCGAACTGGGTCTTGATTCAACCTTGAAAAGTATGCAAGACAGCCAGACTTCCTATCTCGATACTCTAAAAAATTTGCCGAAAAAATCTGACATCTATCAGCAAGAAAGAACTAAGAGAGGTATTGATACGATGCAAACAAACCTGAAAAGTTTGGATGATCGATTGGCCACAATGGAGGAAGCAATCAACAGCTCGGAAAAAGATATCAGAGATAGAACTGTTGCAAGTAATGGTTTGGTAACCGAGAGTCAAACACAAAGACTTGTAGCTTCCGAAAAACAACCACTGATAGATGAGTATAGAAAATTATTAAATGAAAGAAATAAACTTGCGACTGAAATGGGAACGGCTGATGCCTCCGCAAAAGAAATGGCAGGAATGCAGTACGAGGATTCAACCTTGCCTTTGACGGTCGCTGAAAAGACTCTCGGATTCCAAAAAGATCAATACAGTGTACTCGGCGACATTCTAAGTCAGGTATACGGTGCATCAGAAAAAGATGTTGCCAATTTAATTGAATCTGCAAAATACGGAAAAGAACAAGAAAAGAAAGATGCTCAAGATGTTATTGACCGTGCATTAAAACTTGCCCAGCTGGCCAATGATACTCCAGCCGGAACCGTACTCGATGTGGGAGGAAATAAAGTAGTCGGTCTCAAAGGAAAAACAGGAAGCGGATCAGGAAACGACGGTAATGATGTCGAAGCTTACGCATTGGAACTCTTAAATAATCCAAACTTCTCAATAAGTAATGTGCCTCAAAGTATCCGAGGACAAGTGATCACAAAAAGAGATCAAATAAAAGCCGAAGCGGAATCAGCGACAGCAAATAGCACGCCAGCAATTATAGACAACACCCCTCCGATAACAGCACAGCAATTCGGGGCTGGTTTACAAGATGTTTTCACTAAACAGATACCGGGAGTAGCAAAGAGCGTGTGGGGCGGAACGAAAGGATTCTTCAAAGGTCTTTTCGGTAGTGGAAATTAAAACTTATGGCATATCTTAAAGACCCAAAAACCGGAAAATACATAGTCACTGAAACAGTGCCAACTGCAACAGTAAAAACTTCTGTCCCAACTTCTGCTGGGAATGTTAAGTACGGTAAAAATGCTCAAGGTGGATACACAAAAATTGAGACGGACACTTCTGCCGGAACTTCTGCCAAACCAAACATCACTACGGTGGCCGGACTTAAAGATTACGCCTTAAAAAACAATGTTGATGTTTCCGATTCTCAACCTCAAGAATCAACTCTGCAAAAAATTCTTAATGTCTTGAACACCGGTGCCTATGCTGTGGGAGGGCTTATAAGTGGAAAAGGAATCGTGAAAGGAATCCAAGAACACACATTGCCGTCTGAAGCGTTAGGAATCAAAAACAAGATTGGTGGATTTGTGGCCGATGTTTTGCTTGATCCGACCACCTACATAACATTCGGTTATGGTAGCGGTGCGAAACTTGCGACAAAAGCTGGAGAGGTCGTGCTTAGTAAGACAGGAACTAGCTTGCTGAAAAAGTCCATCATTGAACTTGGCGAGGAAGGTGCGAGAAAAGCTCTTGCCGAAAAAGTCTTGCAAGAGGGTGGTGAAAAATTATTGGCTAAAGGTGGTTTGAAATTCGCTGGAACTGAAATACTGCCTCGCAAAGTCGTAACCGCACCATTTAAAATGGCCGACACTCTTGTGGAAAAAACCCCTGTAGTCGGAAAGTTATATCAAGGTGTAAAAGATTTGGCCGGTAAAGCATTTGTGCCATTCAAATCAATTAAAGACATGCCGGGTGGAATTGGCCAACAGTATGTCGATAAATTCTCTGCCTTCAGCAAAGCAACAAGATCAGAGGTCGGCAAAGCGGTTGAGGAGGTGTCAGCTCTTGGGAAAACAGCCAAGAAAGAACTGGGAGATAAAGCCGGAATTGAAGTAGGAAAAATACTTGAGAATGTGCCTAAACCTCAAATGCAACTGCCGAGAGCCCTTGAGCCAATCAAGGATATGGTCAAAAGCGTGGATCTTGGCGATATCAAAGGAGTCGACCGAAACAACATCGTAGACATGAAAGTGTTTGGATCTTCTGTGGAGGGAAAACTAAAACCAAACGATGTTGATGTTTTTGTAAAAGTTAAAGACGGCTCGATGAAATTCAAAAATGCTGGCGGTCTTCCAAGTCCGATCATAATCAAAAAAGGAAAAGTCCAATATTTCATCATGCCCGAAAGCCAGGGCGATGAATTACTGGATGCGATGCTTTATACCGGTAGAAAAGATCAGAGTCGCTTATATTCCGGAACGGCAGTAAAAGTCCCGAAACCTTATTGGAACGGGATGATGAAAGTAAACGATGATACCGCTCAAGCCGGTAATAAAGTTATAAACGAGATCACTGACTACATAAGAGGCCAACACAAAACATTTGCCACTAAAGAAAAAGAACGAGGTCTCCTCGACTACACTTTGCCGGATTATCTTCGCCACTATCTAACACCAGAGGGTCGTGATTTCTTGCAAAAAGGAAGTGCGAATATCACTGGTGAATTAAATAAACCATTGCGAGTAAAAACACCGTTTGCAAAAGAAAGAGAGTTAAACGATACGATTGGCGGAATAAACAAATACTTCCAAAAACAACATGGTGTCAGTCAGATGTTTGAAAGTGATGCATTCAAAGCTTTCGCGGCTCGAAAAGCCGAACATATCAAAGCTGTGAATACTTATGATTTCTTAACCAATGTCGGAAAGGAATTCGGACGACCAGCTGAAGTAATGACCAAAGAAATCAAGAATCCAGTAACTGGAAAAATGGTAACCAAAGAGATCACAAAGCCAATCTACGAAAACGGAATCAAATATATTGAAAGTTCAGTGCCACAACTCAAAGGAACGCTTTTGCCCGAACAGATCGTAAAGCATGTTGATGACACTTATAAGGTTTTAACCAACGAGGAAGCAACGAAAAAGTTTCTCGGTCTTTATGATAAGGTTTTGAATTTTTGGAAAGGCTCAGTAACTGGATGGTTTCCAGCTTTCCATACAAGAAACTCAATTGGTGGAATTTTCAATAACTGGATTGCCGGAGTAAAAAGCCCGACTCGATATTTGCAAGCTGATCAAATTGCCAGAGGTACTGAGGGTGCAATAACCACACAACTCGGAACTAAATACACTTACAGTCAAATACGAGACATTGCCAACAAACTGGGAGTCGTAGGACAACCGGGTTATTTGGATGTAATGAAAGAAGTCGAAAAAGATATTGGAAAAGGTCCGGTGGCAAAACTGATGGATACTCCAAAAAAAGCGATGGAGATCGTGGAAAACAGACTTCGTTTGCCTTTGTTTGTTGACCGCTTAATCAAGGGTGATGCACCCGAACAGGCGGCTAAAGCTGTATTCCAATTCCACTTCGACTACGCACCGGAGGCGTTAGCACCGTTTGAACAGAATATCATGAAGCGTTTATTGCCATTCTACAAATGGACTCGTGGCAACATCCCACTCCAACTTGAACAAATGGTAAAACAGCCGGGTAAATATGCTGGAATCGGAAAAGCCGTTCAAGGTTTGCAATCAGATAAAGAAAAAGCCAAAGAGGAATTTTCAATCCTACCTCCTTATATGCGAGAGGGTTTGCCGATCAGACTTGGCGAAAAAGGCGGATTCTCACAATATCTCTATGGCTTAGGATTGCCGGTTGAGGATGTGAACAGACTATATAAAGGAAGCCCACAAAGAACTCTGGCCAGCTTTATTGGTGAATTGTCTCCGCTTCTTAAATATCCAATAGAAGCCGGAACCGGACAAAATCTATTTACCGGCGAACCGATCGAGGAAAACAACAGAGTCTATCCATTCATGAGTAAAGTACCCGGACTCCGTGACTGGCTTGAGGTAACAGAAAAGAAAAACAAGGACGGATCGACCAGTTATGTTGCCAATGCCTATAAACTCCATTTCCTAAATACTGCATTGGGGAGATTCTACACTACGGCCGGAAAACTGACCGATGATAAAACATCCGGTGCAGTTAAGTTTTTGTACGGACTCATTGGTGCAAAAGCAAAATCTGTCGACATTGAAAAAGAAAAGTTTTGGCGTGATCAAGAACAGCAAGACAACATCGAACAAGCTTTGCAAAACAGAGGTCTCCTAAAACAGTATCAGAGGGCATATGTCCCGAAATAAAAATATGGATAAAACAGAGTACCAAAACCAAATACAAGATGAACGACTTGATCGAGTCGAGAAAACCGTAAACGAAATTAAAGACAATCATCTCGTTCACCTACAAGAGGATGTGACAAAAGTCGGGACTGATGTCGACTGGCTCAAGCGTTTCTTTTGGATTTTAGCAACTGCATCAGTGGGAGGTCTGATAACCGCCCTAATCAATTTATTAATAACCGTAAATAAATAAAATTATGAACATTATTCAAAAAAAGTCTCCAAACTTCTGGGCTGGTCGCAATAGTTATCGACCGGAAGCAATTGTCATTCACATAATGGACGGCACACTGGCCGGAACTGATGCGTGGTTTACAAATCCAGCATCGCAAGTAAGTGCTCATTACGGCATCGGAAAAAATGGCGAAGTGCATCAGTATGTTCGAGAGGAAGATACCGCTTGGCACGCTGGCCGTGTAGATGCACCGACTTGGAAGCTAATAAAGCAAAAGATTAATCCAAACCTTTATACGATCGGGATTGAACACGAGGGAAAGCCTGACGACATCTGGACGGAGGCAATGAAACAAGCGAGTGCAATGATGATCCACGAGATCTGCCAACGATGGCAAATACCGGTCGACCGTGATCACATTGTTGGCCATTTTGAGATTTACTCAAAGAAACCAAATTGTCCTGCAACCGATAAGCGGATACTGGACGAGCTTGTTGCCCTTGCTGGCGATCACACGCCAAATACCTCAGTCGAGGATGGTGTGAGAAAGATCGAGGAGGGTTTGGCCATTATAAAGAAAATAATTTATTAAACTATGACAACACCACAAAAAGAAGCGTTAAAGCACCTATCCATCGTTTTCCTTTACTCCGGAGTCTCATCAATCCTTCCGATCGTTTTGGCTTATGTAGAGCATGACCCACGCTGGACACTGCTGATACCGATAATAAACTCTGCGTGGTATGCGGTAAGCCGATACCTTAAGGAAAGTAAGCTAATTGAGGAATCTGACACGAAGGGTGACCAATTTTAGCTAAATTAAGCAAATACCGATTAATAGACCTTTTGAGCAAACACCGGAATGTCAAAATAGCTAGGATTATCCTTGTAAATTCGGCGTAATTGGCGTATAATTTTATCAACACGATGAAAAGATAACACCCGAACTGGTTCTAACTTCGGGACATCGTCTCCGCCAATAAAAAAGAACAGATTATAATTATTAATCTGCTTTGTGTGCTT
>MWBE01000021.1 GCA_002068915.1 Parcubacteria group bacterium ADurb.Bin326 | reverse complement strand
ATTTTATTATACTTCCAAGAGCTACGCTTTCAAACGCACTCACCGGCTGGCGCCGGTGGTTTATCTGGTGAATTAAAAAACCGGCTTTGGCCGGTTTTTAAGTATGTTTGAAATTATAACCTTGGGTAAAACACTGGTAATCCTCATATTCATTAACCCCGTTTTTTTTGCGGGCTTTGTTTTTTTTAAAAAAAAGAAGGCTGCGACCGTGTGTGTGGTAGCAGCCTAAAACAACATTGGAACAATCTGGTGGTTAAGGATAAACAACCCTCCATCGCCAGAAGTTGTGTCGCCAGACCTGAATCCCGCCAGGATGTGATTCTATCAACTCCTTTTCGATTTTCACTTTCACAAGAAAAGAAAAACACTTCAGCTCGTCCGGCATGTCGCAGGCAGGGACTTCTGCCACAACTTGAGGCCCAGTAATTGCCTCCGCCTCTGCCAGAAGCCTGTCGAGATCCTCTCTGTGACCGTAAAAATCCGGTAACCAAAAGAGGTTTGTATTACTCTCTTCCGTCTCCGAGTCGCCAAATTCCTTTTCCAGCCTCCCTCTCTCCTCATCCGCCTTTCTCAGCCATTCGGCCTTTTTCTTGGCCTGATCAGGGTAAAGGCGCATCATCTGAAGCTTGAATGACCCACTATCCTCGCTTTTGATTACCGCATTGACAAAGTAGACCATCTCTCCCCTGCCTTTTTGTTCCTCTTCAGGAACGTAAGAAGCAAAGACACTTAGGGATGCGAGCAATACTGCGAAAATCTTCATGGTTCTATCCTCCTTGCCCCAAGGGCGTTTTACCAAATGTACGAAAAAACCTAGATACAACAATTAATCCTACCTCTTTTTTCGACTACTGTCAAAGCAAGAATATTAAAAGAACGTCACATGAAACACTCGCTGTTGATTAAGTCCTAAAAGCCACTTCTGTCTAGACATGTCTAGACAGAAGTGGCCATGAGAAACACCTTTTCCACAAAAAATAAACATTCAAACCAATTAAAACAACAGAAAAAGACACAAAAAATTACTAAGAGTAAGAAAATAACTACTTTTTATCTAAATTTAGATAAAATATCATTATTTAGCTAAATTTAGATAAAAAAATAATATTACACAAGCCACCTACTTAGTTATGTCTAGACATGTCTAGACATTTATCCCACATAGTAACAAGTTATCCACAGTTTTTTTATAGTTATAAAAAAACAAATTACCTAAATTTAGACAAATGACATTTTTGTCTCAACTTTTTAAACAAAAAAGTGGCTCTCAAAAGCCACTCGAATTACTCAAATACCTACTTCTGTCTAGACATGTCTAGACAGAAGTATAAAAAAATTCCTTTTCATGACCCAACAACCGGTCCTTTTTCTATTTAATTATCTAACCTTGTGTTCCCGACAGGAATCGAACCTGTGTCTAGGGCTTAGGAGTCCCTTGTTCTATCCACTGAACTACGGGAACGATCTTCTTGTCCTTTATCGCTCTCTTAGGTTTCTATTTTGCACTATAAATTATTTCTTTTTTTAACCCAAATTATCCTTGCCACCAAAGCTGAATTATAGTAAAATTAAGATATAAAAAATAATATTTAAGCCTCTCAAGCGCTTATATAGCATAGCATTTTTATTATGATAATTCAATGGTTAGGAAACGCCGGATTTAAAATCCAAACAAAAAGCCAGGCCGGCGATCTTGTTGTTTGCATGGATCCCTTCAGTGACTCTTCCGGCATTAAAATGCCTCGCTTTCAAGCCGATATACTGACGATGTCTTGCAATAAGGAGCTTCACAATAACGCCGAAGCTATCCGAGGCGAACCTTTTGTTATTGCCAATCCCGGAGAATATGAAACTAAGGGAGTTTTTGTTTACGGCGTTCCGGCAATAATTTCTGACGCCAAGGGCAAAAAAGATCGAGCCGCTATTTATAAATTGATCAGCGAAGACTTGTCGATAGCGCACCTTTCAGCAATAGGGGAGACATTATCCGATGAACAGCTAGAGAAGTTGGGAACTGTGGACATTCTTCTTGTTCCCGTGGGAAGCAATGGATCTTTGGATTATAAAAAAGCATCCGAAGTTGTTTCTCAAATAGAGCCTCGAGTGGTAATCCCCATGTATTACAAAACTACGGGACAAAAAACCGATCTTGGCGGAGTTGAGGATTTTATCAAGCATTGCGGATTAAAATCAGAGACGACAGATAAACTAAAAATATCGCGCAAAGACTTGCAAACCAAGGATACCAAGTTGGTAATTTTATCCATTTAAAAATTTCCATGCCTAAAAAAACAGGGGGGCGGAAGAAGGATGTCGAAGAAATTTCTTCTTTAGCCGAAAAAAAATACGTCTCTATAAAAGAAATTGATCCGCAGACGTCCACCAAAAAAACCATTCTTTGGACTTCGGTGACGGCACTGTCTTTAATTCTTGTTTCTGCTTGGTTTGTGCTATTGAGGATGCAAGTAGAAAAAAGCAATGAGGGCTTGGAATTTTTATCGCTAGTCAATCAAATTTCTGAGAGCGTTAGGAATTTCGACGACCAATTAAAAGACAATTCTCTTGCGATAATTCCTGAAGATATAAATAAGTTAAAAGAGGGGATTATTGAGGAATTAAAACAGTCGGTGGACAGTTCTCTTTGGCCAACTAAACAACTGGATCAACTCAAATTGTCCATACAATTGCCAACTGAGTGGACGGCCAACCTAAAAAATAACGAGGCGGCCCTAACGGCATCTTCTTCAAGCTCAACGATAGGAATTTCTTTAGCAAAAAACACTGGCTCATTGCCTCTTACTTCTTGGATAGAAAAGAATAACCCGGAAATACTTAGCGGATATTTATTAAAAGAGCCGATATTTAAATTTACTGAGCAGAGCGGGGAAGCGCTATATTATACCAACGAGCAGGCCACCACTACTATCGATTTTATTTATCTAATTAATTCAACATCAACGAAGTCCGTATATCTGATAAAAGCATTTTCTCCGGAACCGACAGAAAAAGAAAAGAGGACCATTGAAGAAATAATTAAAACTGTAAAAATATTAAAATAATCTGAAATTGCGTTTGTTGCCGGCTGTTTCTGGCCGGAGACAACGGGCGTGATTTTTAATTTTCCAATATGCCGAGCAAAGAAGAAAAGAAGCAACAACACCTGGATTTCAATAATGATCCGGAACGCGTCATAGAACAAGTAATCAGTGAGGAAGTACAGCAAAGCTACCTTGATTATGCCATGTCTGTCATCGTCTCCCGTGCCTTGCCTGATGTTCGTGACGGACTCAAGCCGGTGCATCGCCGTGTCTTGTACGCTATGTGGGACATTGGCTTGCGCGCCAACGCTAAATTCAGAAAATCCGCCAATGTAGTCGGAGAAGTGATGGCCAAATACCATCCGCACGGAGACGCCACTATCTATGACACCTTAGTTCGTATGGCTCAGGATTTTTCTTTGCGCCATCCTTTAGTCAAGGGCCAAGGAAACTTTGGCTCAATGGATGGTGACGGAGCCGCTGCCATGCGTTATACTGAGGCGAAATTGGCCGGTATCGCCGAAGAGATGTTATTTGATATCGACAAAGATACTGTCAACTTCATTCCTAACTATGACGGCGCTCACAAAGAACCTCGCGTCTTGCCGGCTAAACTTCCCAATCTATTGATTAACGGCACCCAAGGCATTGCTGTCGGTATGGCCACTAACATTCCACCGCATAACCTAGGAGAAATTATTGACGGCATCAACCATCTGATCGATAACCCGGATTGTGAAGTAGAAGATCTAATGAAGTTTGTAAAAGGCCCCGACTTTCCGACTGGTGGCATTATCTATAACGTCAATGACATCAAACAAGCCTACCTGACCGGACGCGGCGGAATTGTTTGTCGCGCCAAAACGGATATCGAGGAAACCAAGGCCGGCATTTATCGCATTATCGTCTCCGAAGTAAATTACCAAACCAACAAAGCAACTCTCTTGGAAAAAATTGCCGATTTAGTAAAAGAGAAAAAAATTGAGGGCATTAAAGACTTGCGCGACGAATCCAATAAAGACGGAGTTCGTATCGTAATTGAAATCAAGAAAGACGCTTACCCGCAAAAAATTCTTAATCAGTTGTTTAAGTTCACTCAACTGCAAGACACTTTTCATTTCAATATCTTGGCCTTGGTTGACGGCATTCAGCCCAAGGTGCTTAATTTGAAAATGGTTTTGGAAGAATACCTCAAGCACCGACAAGAAGTTGTCCGCCGTCGCACGCAATTTGATTTGGATAAAGCCAAAGACCGCGCTCATATCTTAGAGGGCTTGGTAATGGCGTTGGCCCATATTGATGAAATCATCAACACCATTAAAAAGTCCAAAGACAAAGAAGAGGCTAAGGTCAACTTAATCAAAAAATTCAAACTCAGCGATCGTCAAGCTGTAGCTATCCTGGAAATGCGCTTGCAACAGCTGGCTAACTTAGAAAAATTAAAGATTGAAACCGAACTGAAGGAAAAACAAAAGTTAATCAAAGAATTAGAATCGATTTTGAAGTCTCCAGCGAAAATCTTAGGCATCATCAGGGATGAAATCAACGAGATTAAAGAAAAATTCGGACAACCTCGCCGCACCATGATCATTCCTCATGGAGTAGATAATTTTAAAGCCGAGGATTTAATTCCTGACGAAGACATGATGGTGATGGTTACTGTTGACGGCTATATCAAGCGCTTACCGCCTGACACCTTCAAAACCCAAGGACGTGGCGGAAAAGGAGTTATTGGGTTAACCACCAAAGAAGAGGACACTGTGGAGCATTGCTTCATGACCAATACTCATGCTGACATTATGTTCTTCACTAACCGTGGACGAGTCTTTCAGTTAAAAGGCTACGATTTACCGCAAGCCTCTCGTACTGCCAAAGGACAGGCGTTGGTTAATTTCCTACAACTAGCCCAAGCAGAAAAGGTTTCTGCCATCCTTCCACTAAGCGACATTGAAAACGACAAATTTTTGGTAATGGTCACCAATAAAGGAACCATCAAGAAAACTCCGATTGCCGATTTTGCCAATGTCAGACGCAGCGGGTTGATTGCTATTAAACTAAAATCTGATGACGACCTGCAATGGGTACAGCCATCAAAGGGAACGGAAAATATTATTTTAGTGACGCGAGAAGGCCAAGCTATTAGGTTTAAGGAGGCCGATGTTCGTCCGATGGGCCGAGCTTCTTCTGGAGTGCGTGGCATCAAGCTTAAAAGCAAAGATGAAGTTGTGGGTATGGCCGTGTTTGATCCTAAAGATGAAAAGGTGGCCAACCTGTTGGTTATCATGGATCGTGGTTATGGCAAACAAACCGAACTTAAGGCTTATAAGATACAGGGACGCGGTGGCATTGGCATTAAGACCGCTAAAATCACTGACAAGACTGGAAAAATTGTCTCCGGCAAACTGATTTATGCCGACGCCTCTGATATGATTGTTATTTCTAATAAAGGACAAGTCATTCGTTTAGCTATAAAAGAAGTCAGCGTCCTGGGTCGTGATACCCAAGGAGTGCGTGTTATGCGCTTCAAGGAAGAAGGCGACACCGTCGCTAACATCACTTTGATTTAAAATTGAAATAAGTAATTAAACATGTCTGGACACAGCAAATGGGCGACGACTCACAGACAGAAGTCAGCCGCCGACGCAAAAAAGGGAGCCGTATTTACTAAGATAGCCAACCTACTAACGGTTGCCGCTCGTGAAGGCGGAGGCGATCTGGAAAGCAACTTCAAATTACGCCTTGCTTTTGACAAGGCGCGCGCCGCTAATATGCCCAAGGATAATATCCAGCGCGCCATTGATAAAGGAACCGGAAATTCCAAAGACGGCGCCAATTTTGAAGAAGCTGCTTATGAAGTTGTTGGTCCGGCCGGATCAGGATTCATAGTAGAGGCAATCACCGACAACAAAAACCGCACTGTTGCCGATCTAAAAGCGATACTTAATAAAAATGGAGGACAGTTAGGTAGCGCTAACAGCGTTGCCTGGATGTTTGAGCGTAAAGGACAGATAATAATCAATGCTGCCGGATTGGATGATGACAAGGAGTTAGAAATAATTGATTCCGGAGCTGACGATATTGATAAGGGAGGGGATGAATGGATCGTCTATACTGCTGTCGAACAATTAAACGCTGTCAGTAAAGCGCTGAAAGAAAAAGGAATTGAAATAAAAGAAGCCGGCCTAGTTTATTCTGCTAAAGATCAATTGGAAATAAATAATCCGGAGGATCAAGAAAAAATCGAGCGACTTTATAATCTCATAGACGATATGGACGACGTCTCTAATGTCTATACTAATGCCAACTGGTAAAAACAAACCAATCACTATTATCGGCATCGATCCGGGTATCGCCGACACTGGCTATGGAGTAATAAGGGAGGAAAATGGCAAACTTTTTGTTTTAGAATACGGCTCGATAAAAACTCCGGCAAAAACAGAATTGCCGGAACGTCTTAGTGCATTAAGAAAAAAACTTTCTGTTTTATTAGAAAAATATAACCCGGATTTGGCCGTGGTAGAACAACTATTTTTTTGCACCAATGTCAAAACCGCTTTAACTGTCGGCCAAGCCAGGGGAGTAATCATAGTTTCCTTGGCAGAACAAAAAATCAAAATCATAGAGCTGACTCCATTACAAGTCAAGCAGGGTCTTACTGGCTATGGCAAGGCTGATAAAAAACAAATGCAACAAATGGTCAAGGCTGTTTTGGGTTTAAAAGAAATACCAAAGCCGGATGATGCTGCTGATGCCCTGGCAATGGCTGTTTGTGGAGCAACTATTAGAAAATATTGTTAAATAAAATAATTTAATATATGTCAGATTGGCGCAATCCCGAGAGGCCCACTTCTCCAACTCAGACAGTAAAGCCTAAACCCAGCATCAAAATAATGCCCCACGCAGGCAAAAAGAAAAATAAAAAACATTGGTTGAAAAAAACTTTTCGCTTTTTATTACCTTTTGTTGTCCTGGGTGTTTTTTTGATTGGCGTGGCAGGAATTGGCATGCTGGCCTGGATATCAAAAGACTTGCCGTCTCCTGATGGCGTACTCAAAAGACAGGTAACCCTCTCCACTAAAATCTACGACCGCACCGGGGAAACCGTGCTTTATGACATTTATGGCAATATCAAAAGAACGGCGATTAACTTAGATCAGGTTCCGGAATATGCTAAGCAAGCGGTAATTACTGCCGAAGATCGCAATTTTTATAGCCACAAAGGATTCAGTATAACGGGAATTGTCCGCTCTGCCATAGTCAACGCTGTTACTGGTAGTCGCGTGGGTGGCTCCACCTTAACACAGCAATTTGTTAAAAACGCCATCTTAAGCAACGAAAAAACTTACACTAGAAAGATAAAAGAGTTATTAATTTCCTACCGTATCGAGCAGAGCTTCAGCAAAGATGAGATATTGAACATGTACCTCAACGAGATTCCTTATGGTTCTGTCATTTACGGCATTGAAGCTGCTTCACAGTCTTTTTTTGGTAAGCCAGCTAAAGATATAACCTTGGCTGAAGCCGCTATTTTGGCGGCCATCCCTAATAGACCTACTTATTATTCGCCTTATGGTAGCCACAAAGACCAACTCCTAATCAGGCAACGCTATATTCTTGATTCCATGGCGGAACTAGGTTATATCAGTAAAGATCAAGCCGAAGCCGCTAAAGACGAAAAAATCGCCTTTAAGCCTCTAAATGAATCTATTGTCGCTCCGCACTTTGTCATGTATATCAAGGAATTACTATCAGAAAAATACGGTGAGAGCTTTATCAACCAAGAAGGACTGAAAGTATATACTACTATTGATTTAGACAAGCAAAAAATTGCCGAGGAGGCGGTTAAGAAAGGCATCGAGGATAACTCCGAAAAATACGGATTTAATAATGCCTCTCTAGTGTCCCTTGATCCTAAGACGGGACAAATCCTAGCCATGGTCGGATCAGCAGACTTTTTTAATGAGGACATCGACGGTCAAGTTAATGTCTCAATCCGTCCTCGACAGCCAGGATCTTCTTTCAAGCCAATCGTCTATTTAGCTTCTTTTATAAAAGGCTACACGCCCGATACTATTGTTTATGACACCTTAACCAACTTTGACACCGGCAGCGGCACACCCTATCAGCCAAAAAATTACAATCTCAATGAGAGCGGGCCGGTAACTCTGCGCAAAGCGCTAGCTGGCTCACTTAATATCCCCGCAGTTAAAGCAACCTATCTTACCGGCATGGATAATGTTTTAAATCTTGCCGACGAGCTTGGTTATAGCACCCTCAAAGACAGAGATCGTTTCGGACTTTCTATCGTATTGGGTGGAGCCGAAGTAAAACTACTAGAACACGCTCAAGCCTATGCTACTTTTTCCCAAGAAGGAACCAGGCATGATATTAGCGCGATTCTTAAAATAGAAGACAAAAACGGAAAAGTAATAGAAGAGTACAAAGACAAAAGCAAAGAAGTTGTCGAACCGGAATTTGTTAGAAACTTAACTGACATTTTATCTGACGACGGAGCCCGATCTTACGTTTTTGGGGCAGGCAGTAAATTAACGCTGCCGGGGCGACCTGTGGCCGCAAAAACCGGAACCACCAATGATTATCGAGATGCCTGGGTGATGGGATATACTCCGTCACTGGTTTGTGGCGTCTGGGTAGGAAATACCGATAATAAAGAAATGAAACGCGGAGCTGATGGTTCCGTGGTGGCGGCTCCGATTTGGAATCAATACATGAGGGAGGCGCTCAAAGACAGTCCGGCCGAGTCTTTTACCAAACCGGAAAAAATCGTTACCGGAAAACCAATGCTTGATGGGCAGACCGGAGGAAACAAAACAGTAAAAATAGATACCATATCAGGAAAGCTGGCTACGGAATATACCCCCGAATCAACTATTAAAGAAGTTCCTTCGGCCGAAGTTCATGACATTTTACACTATATTAATAAAGACGACCCTAGGGGGCCTGATCCGGAAAATCCGGCCGATGACCCACAATATTACAATTGGGAAGCTGGAGTCAAAGCCTGGGCAGAAAAAAATGGTATTAGTACAGAAGGCGCCTCTTCAATTCCCACAGAATATGACGACGTGCATCTACCTCAAGACAAGCCAACCGTTTCCATTATTTCTCCTACCGATCGACAAACCGTAAAAGATAATTACTTAGATATTAGACTATCGGCAAGTACCAACCGTGGCATCAAAAAAATAGAATATTTGATTGACGGAGAGCTTATCACTACAGAACAATCAGGGTCGCTAGAAAAAAAATTGGAGCTGTCCGGGTTGTCTAGCGGTTATCATACTTTAAAGGTCAATGTTAAGGACGACTTAGAAAATACCGGCACCGACTCTGTCGAGTTTAATCTACTAACAAACCTGCCTCGACCCACTCTTGATTGGGATGCTCCGACCAATAACTCGCAAATTAAAGACTTTCCTCTTACAATCAAGGCCTCACTTTCCAATTGGGAACAGGCAAAACAAGTGGATCTTTATGGAACAAAAAATGGAGGAACAGAATTTTTTATTGACTCAATTAATCCTTCCGGCGAATCCTTAAATTTTAGTTGGAAAGAAAAGCCTGAGCCTGGAAGCTATCAATTATTTGCGAACATCTTCGATTTAAAAAATAAAAAATATACCAGCACTAAATTAAGAGTGGTAGTACAATAATTAAAAAAACCGGACACTGTCCGGTTTTTTTAATTCTATTTTTTTAAACAACTTCTACTTTTGTTTCTTCCTTTTGTTTCTTTTTTCTCATAACCAATAATTGCTGCAGCCCAGTAAAAATCGTTAACAACAACCAATAAAAAACCAACCCGCTGGGTAAACTAATACCAATTATTACGGTCATGACCGGCATCATATAAAGCATCTGCTTACTCATAATGGCGGCCATGTCCTCATCTTGAGCTGGCTTGCCCTTAACTTCCGGGCGCTTAGCCATCATCATCTTGGCTTGCCAAAATTGAGCTACGCCAGCCAGAACTGCGAGAATCCATTGCGGTTTTGACAAGTCAATAAAACCAAAAGCCAAGGTATTGATGTGTCCGGGATTGGCCACAAACGGATAAAGCCCGGAGAGATCCCCGTTGGTTAGTCCGGCATTAAACACTTGATAAATAGCAATTAAGAAGGGGAGCTGTATCAAAAGCGGCAAACAAGATGATAAGGGATTTATTTTATGTTCCTTATAAATATTCATCATCTCTACTGCCTGTTTTTCCTTTTGGTCTTTATACTTTTCTTTAAGGGCATCTATTTTGGGCTGTAAATCCTTTAGTTTTTTTTGCGCCTCAATGGTTTTTTGAGAAAAAGGATATAATATCAACTTAAATATTAAAGTTAAAATTATAATAACTAAGCCAATATCGTGCGTTGGAACAAAATTATAGGTCAGCACCAATAAATTAAGTATTGGATGATAACAAATAAGATTAAATAAATATCCTATCATAAATTAAGTGTTTTATTTTAATGGATCGTGACCACCTTTATTTAGAGGGTTACACCTCAAAACACGCCAAAAAGCCAGCGCGCAGCCCTTGATTACCCCGTATTTTTCAACGGCTTGATAACCATATTCAGAGCAGGTCGGAGTAAATCTGCAGTGCCCGTACGGGTAAAGGCTCTTAAAAATTCCATGGTCAAATGAAAGTGTTTTTTGGTAAGCCTTAATCAATTTTAAAACAAAAAAACGGCTAAAATAAGGTAATTTTGTCATCTATTTGATAACTTTTTTGCTTTTTAATTGTTTTTCTAACTCCGCCTTTATCCCAGCAAAATCAAGCTTTTTTATGGTCGGCAAAACTGTAATAATTAAGTCTATATTTTCTCTAAAATTAGATAAGTTATCTAATAAAACGGCTTTGATCTGTCTGCGATAACGATTTCTTTCGGTGGCCTTCTTGCTAAACCTGTTACTAATTACAACAGAAAAACGGCAATAATTAAGGCCATTCTCTAAAAATCTTATCGTAAAACACTGGCCAAAATCCTTATTGCTGCTTTTAAATATCCGCTCAAAATCAGCTTTTTTGGATAAGCGGTTCTTTTGAGCTATCATAGAGTTTTATTTACTCTTGGTTTTTCTAACAGAAATTGCGATTTTTTTTCTGCCCTTAGCGCGCCTGCTCTTTAATACATTCCTGCCTCCCGGGGTCTGCATTCTTTTCATAAAACCATGGACTCTGGCTTTTTTGCGCTTCTTTGGCTGATATGTTCTCTTTGGCATCTCTTTTTCTTAATTCTTAACAGTTAAAAATATAACATTTTTATTGCTATTTAGTCAATAGACAAAGAATTTAATTATTTTTACGGTCTTGAAAAGTTATCAACAATTAATTAACATGTTGTATGACAACCATTAAGCATGCGACATTTCTCATTTGTGGAAAGTTGTGTTAAAATGAATGAGTTATCAAAAACCCAATAAAATCGAGGTTTTTTTAATATAATTATCAACACCCTATGACCCCCCAGGAGTTGTGGCAAGCCGCCTTAGGCGAATTAGAGATTCTCTTATCAAAAGCAAACTTCACCACCTGGTTTAGAAACACGAGTATTGCTACTTATGATAATGAAAGGGTTATAATTAATGTTCCCAATGTTTTTACTAAAGAATATTTGGCCAAAAAATACCATCAAACAATTCTTAAGGCCCTTCGAAACATTACGGAAAACTCAAATTTAAAGGAAATTGAGTATAAAATAGAAACCTCGATACAAAGCACTAAGTCAATTTTTTCTCAAAATACCCCGATCAAGGCAGTTGTAACGGAAACAACTATTGTCGAAACGATTCCCGACGCAGAACAAAAAATTGAGACTGAAATCAAAGGAGGCTCTGTTTCTGGTAATAACATCAATAATTTAATTGAAAAAAAAGCCAACGACTCAGGGGCGACAATTAACCCAGGAATATCTTCTGGTAGCGGTCTTAATCCTAAATACACTTTTTCTACTTTTATTGTTGGTAAAAACAATGAACTGGCTCATGCAGCGGCGCTTGCAACAACCAAGTCTCCAGGAACAGCCTATAATCCTTTGTTTATTTATGGCGGCGTTGGTTTAGGAAAAACCCACTTAATGCATGCTGTGGGCAATAAAATCCTTAGTGATAATCCTTCAGCAAAAGTCCTCTACATTACTTGCGAAAAGTTTACTAATGAATACATTAATGCTGTAAAAAATAACTCCGAGAGCTATTATAAGGCTATGGAGGACTTTAATAACAGATATCGATCGTTGGATGTTTTTTTGATCGATGATATTCAATTTATTTCTGGAAAAGAAAGGACTGAGGAGGTTTTCTTTAATATTTTTAATGAATTACATCAGAATAATAAACAAATCATTATATCTTCTGATCGTACGCCGAAAGCTATCCCAGGAATTGAACAGAGGATGGTGTCCCGTTTCGAGTGGGGCATGATTGCTGATATTTCCGTGCCGGATATTGAAACTAAAATGGCGATTATCGAAGAAAAAATCAAAGAAAAGAACTTTTCTCTTAAATCCGAGATAATAGAATATTTAGCGTCGGCCATACATAATAATATTAGAGAATTAGAGGGCATTCTTAATAGGGTTATGGCCTTGAGCCAACTCCAAAACAGAGAATTAAACCTCGAGGAAATAAAACAAATAACGTCATCGATAGTTGTAAATAGTCAAAAAAATTCCCTAACCCCCAAAAACGTCATTAAATTAGTAACCGAATATTTTGATATACAAATTGAAGACGTTACCGGACCTTGCCGTAAGAAAAATCTCACGGAACCAAGACAAATAATTATGTACTTAATGAGGGAAGAGTTGAAATTATCATATCCTTCTATCGGACAAGAATTGGGCGGACGAGATCATACTACGGTAATTCATGCTTGTGAAAAAATAGTGACTAATATCCGCAACGACGACAAATTAAGACAAGACATTAATACTTTAAAACAAAAATTATATATTTAAACTTGATAATTTGTGGAAAAGATTAATTTCTTGTGGAAAATAATTTTAAAAATAAAAAATTAATTATTTAATGCTGAACAACTTGTGATTAACCTGTAATAAATCCCGTGGACAATAATAAGATAAAGCTAATTAATAGTTGATAATATTAAAAAAGCAAAACAACAATCCACTAAATATAATATTGCTGTACAGTTTTCCAGTAAGTTATCCCTATTTAAATTCTTAAATACTTCCTATTATTGCTACCGTTTCATGAGTTTTCCAGTTTTACACAGTTATTATTATAAGTATTGAATATATTTATATATTTAATTAAATACTATATGAAGATATCCTGCACCCAAGAAAATTTAAACCAAACGATAAACATCGTTGGACATATTGCTTCAAAGAATTCTAATTTGCCGATACTCTCGAATATCTTGATAAAAGCAGAAAATAAAAATTTAACATTTTCAGCAACCAATCTAGAAATAGGAATAACGGCGGCGATGCGCGGAAAAGTTGAATCCGATGGAGAATTTAGTATTGATGCTAAGTTGCTTTCCAGTTATATATCATTGTTACCAAAAGAAAGGATTGATTTAGAATTGGCTGACGAGGAGCTTAAAATACAGTGTCAAAAGCAAAAAACCAAGATTAAAGGCCAGGGAGCGGCTGATTTTCCTTTAATACCTAAAATAGATAAGCAAAACCCCTACATTTTATCAGTAAAAGATTTAAAAGACGCTATTTATGGAGTTTCTTTTTCTGCTTCTACGTCAGATATTAGACCTGAGCTCTCAGGCGTCTTTCTGTCTTTTAACGGCGAAGAATTAGTCTTAGCTGCTACTGATAGTTATCGCTTGGCTGAAAAGAAGGTTAAATTAATCTCTAACGAGAAGCAAAAAAATCTAACCGATTTTCAGGGTGAAAAAGTAATAGTTCCAGTAAAAACACTGCAAGAGGTTAGTAGAATTTTGGGCTTAATAAAAGAAGACGAGTCTATGGAGGTTGTTGATACGGTTGAAATTTATCTTGGCGAAAATCAAATAATGTTTGTCTACAATGGAGTGGAGTTAGTTTCTAGGCTAATAGAAGGGCAATATCCCGATTATACACAAATAATACCTGATAAGTTTGGTAGCAAATTAAAAATAAATACTACAGAACTAACCAAGGCGGTCAAAGTTACTAGTTTATTTACAAAATCCGGGGTTTTTGATGTTCGCTTGGATTATAATTCTGATAATGAGCTAAAAATAACTTCATCTTCGTCGCAAACAGGAGAAAACACCTCATCGGTTGATATGGAAAAATCAGGAGATTCTGGGGAAATTGTTTTAAATTACCGTTATTTATTAGATGGACTACAAAACATAGGTTCGGAAAATATTGAAATCGAAATAACCGACAGCAACAACCCTTGCGTAATAAGATCAGAAAATAATAAAGATTATCTTTATCTAATAATGCCGATTAGGCAATAATCTAAAAACACCGCCTTAAGGCGGTGTTTTTAGATTATTCTATTTTTACCAACTATTAGGTTGAGTTTTTTTTCGGCGATCTTTATCTCCAATGGCGGCTTAACTATCCTTTTTTCATCTGTTATTAGAATGGGGATTGATTTATCACTAGTGATATTTATTTTTTTTGCCTTAAATCTACTAAAAGTTTCTTTGGCCGGCTTAAACCATTTTTTTTCAGTATGTTTTATTCCTAGCTTTATTAGTCCGTCATTACCTAAAACCGCAGAATTTCCAGAATCATCGTCGAAAGAAATATTATTGACTGTTATAATATTGTTTTTACCCTCGACATTAATAAAATAATTATCGTCGCAGACAATATTTAAGGTGTCGCCAGGCATTTCCAGACAAGTGAAGAAGTAGTACAAGTCATTAATTCTTCCTAAATCAATTTTTTTTATTATTCGTGTTGATAGAGTATTACAGGCGTCTTCATAAGACGGAATTCCCATTATTTTGGCTATTTTACTATTATTAGTTACTGGAATATAACCGATAACTTTGTTTAAATCCGGTATTAAATTGATTGATTGGCTAAGGGTTTTGTCGTCACCAACAACCACAACCGTTTTAATTCCCGAGTTAAGTTCTTCAGAAATGTTTTTTTGTAGATTTTTTAAAACAGACAGGCGCACGATTTTACCATTAATACCTAAATCAGTAAGGCGCGATTCTATTTTGAAAAGCGCGCCTTTGTGTTTTGATTCATTAAGATAATTATCGTAAATGTAGTAATACATGAGTTTCTTAATCTTTATTCCTCATCTTTTTCTGTTGTCTGCTTCAAATCTATTTTTTTCTGTTTAGAGAATTCTGGTTTAATGGCTTTATTTTTGGTATCACCCATTTGATATTTTCCATTGATTACCGCCCCGCTGGCAATTGAAATGCTGCCGGTTTTAACGTCGCCGAATATTTTTGCAGTAGAGGTAAGCTCCAACTTTCCACTAACATTGAGGTTTCCTTGGACTTCTCCAGATATCAGGGCGTTTTCAGCGGAGACATTGGCAAAAATTTTTGATTCCGGACCAACCTTGAGGTTCTGACTGGTTTTAATTGTTCCGCAAATCGTTCCTTCTACTATGATGTTTCCTTCTGTTACGAAGTCGCCCTCAACCTTTACTGAGGGACCTATAATAGTATCGGTTTCTTGTACTCCCGACTGATTTTCTTTAAACATAATTTTAAATTAATTTGTGTTTTGCTGATTATATTTTAATACAAAAAATGCCACTTGGCAAAACTTTTGACTCTTTCTTTTTTGTGGTATAATAAAAACACCAAATTAAAGTCAGAAATGTCTCTAAAAGAAAAGATCTTAGTTAAAAAAAATCAAGAAGCTCCGGGAAAAGGAGATTTTTCAGGATTTCTAAGCGATGCCGGGAGTCAGTGGTTTCCGGGTGAGGCGCAGCTTTCTTGCGATGTTTGGGAAGATAAAGACAATATAATAATCAAATCGACTGTCGCCGGAGTTAAGCCGTCAGATTTGGAAATATCCGTTAGTAATGACTTATTAACCATCAGGGGTTCGCGTCATCAGGAAGAAGAGATAAGCGAAGAAAACTATTTTTCGCGCGAATGCTATTGGGGGTCTTTTAGCCGCTCTATAGTTTTACCTAGAGAAATCAATCAAAAGAAAATAGAAGCGACTATAAAAAATGGGGTTTTAACAATAAAACTGCCTAAAAAATATAAAACATCCGATATAAAAGTCAGGCAGTTGGACGAAGATTAATTATGTCAAAAGGAATGAAAGCGGTAATAGATAGAATTGAAGGAGACTTTTTAGTTTTAGAAATTGAGGGTGGACAAGAATTGTTTTGGCCTAAAAAGGATTTTGTCGGCGCCAAAGAAGGTGATGAATTGAATATTTTTCTCGCCAAAGGAGAGCCGGACAATGAAGTTAAGGCCAAAGAACTATTGAAGCAGATATTTAAAAGAGATGTTTAACTTGAACAACATAAGCGAGGCGACAGAGGGAGATCGCCAAAATAAAACATCAAATACGCGGTGGTTGGCAATAAGCCTGGTAGCCGCTATTTTTATATTGTTAGTATGTGGAACGATTGCCATTTGGTTTCAGTTTAAATACCAAGAAAAAATATTTCCAGGCGTTAGAGTAGGAAATATAAATCTTTCTGGATTAAATAAACAGGAGGCCTTTCAACTTATAAATGAAAGGACAGATTCTATTGTTGCCGGGGGCATCAAAGTTTCTTATAATGGGGAATCCGAAAAGGAATTAGAAGTAATTGCTTTAAACGGTTCTGGCGACCCTGAATTATCCAGAGAAATTGTTTCTTTTAATGTTTATGAGACGGTACAGCAGGCTTATAATTTTGGGCGAGACCGCAATATTTTGCGCTCCCTAGGGGGGCAGTTGGATTTATTGATCTCCGGCAAAAAAATACCGGCTAATTATTTCCTTAATGAATCTGTATTGGAGCAAGAGCTAAAAAGCAGATTTGCCGATTTTGAAAAAAAAGAGTCAAGCGCTCGCCCGCAAATTAATTGCTTGAAAGACAATTGTCAGGTAGAAGTTTTATCTGAATCGGGCGGACTGTCCTTAGATTATCAAGGCGCCGTAGACAAGTTAAAAGCAGATTTATCCCAGCTTAATGACGCTAGAATTAATCTTTCATTTAAGTCGACTGAACCTCAAATAAAAAGAACCGACGTCCTAAATCTGACAGAAGAAGTTTTAGCAACCGCCTCAACAACAGTAATTTTTTCTTATCAAGAAAAAGAGTGGAAATTAGAAAAAGACAAGCTCTATAAAATACTAGAGTTTCAAAAGACTAATGATGAGATTGTTGTTGGAGTAGCTAAGGAGGGTTTTATTTCTTGGATGAAAGCAAATATTTCTTCACAAATAGATGTTCCGGCTAAGAATGCGACCTTAGAAATAAGGGACGGTAAAATAACAAGTTTAAACGCTCAGCAAGAAGGAGTTGAGGTTGATGGTGATATTCTTTATCAAGAGTTAAATCAAAAACTATTAGATAAAGAAAAAACAATCGCAATTGAAGTAAAAGTTAAGAAAGTGCAGCCGGAGGTGGCGGTTGATAGTATTAATGACTTGGGCATCAAAGAGATTATCGGAGTGGGAAAATCCAACTTTGCCGGCAGTCCAACCAACCGTCGCAAGAACATCAGTAATGGAGCCAAGATATTGCACGGGCTTTTGATTAAACCAGATGAGGAATTTGCCCTGATCAGCAAATTATTACCAATAGATGCTGAGAATGGATATTTTCAGGAGTTGGTAATTAAGGGCAACAAGACTGTACCGGAGTATGGTGGCGGATTATGCCAGATAGGAACTACAATGTTTAGGGTCGCCCTTGATTCAGGATTGCCAATATTGGAAAGGCGCAACCATTCTTATAGTGTCACTTATTATTTAGAGAATGGAGTTCCGGGAGTGGATGCCACCATCTATGACCCAAAACCAGATTTAATTTTTAAAAATGACACCGGGCATCATATTTTAATTCAGTCGCGAATTGAGGGAGATAATTTATTTTTTGAATTTTGGGGTACCAAAGACGGCCGTCAGACAGAAAGGACTAAGCCCAAAACTTGGGGCTGGAAAGATCCGCCGCCAACTAAATATATTGAAACTACCGATTTAGCTCCCGGAGTTAAGAAGTGTACTGAAAGCTCGCATAAGGGTGTTACGGCGTCCTTCGATTACATTGTAACCTCAACCGACGGTACGGTTAATAAACAAACCTTTACCTCGGTATATAAGCCATGGCAAGCGGTTTGTTTGATAGGAGTTACAGCAGTTGTTTCTAGTAGTACGGAAAGCATTGCCACGACAACTGAGTCAATAAACTAAAAGAACAGACGTGAGTCTGTTCTTTTAGTTTTGCAAGTACGGCCACGGAGAATCGAACTCCGATTACCAGGATGAAAACCTGGCGTCCTAACCGTTAGACGATGGCCGCTCAATAGTTTTGAGCCGTAAAACAATATCTATTATAGAGTAAATTTTGCTTTTTGTCAATAAAAAAATAATTAGCCCCGCCGTGAGCGCGGCGGGGCCTCCTGCCTCAAGGCAACTTCTTTTGGCGCTCCTTGCGTCGCTTAAGTTGCTCCTTCTTTTTCCATCCTTTCTGGCGGGGCGGATTGTGTTTGTAAGAGCTCGTCGATCTGTCAGTGGCGACTACCTTGACGTTGACGAATTTGAAGTAGTGGTTTGGTGACCACTCTTCTACAATCACCGCAACGGCGTTACACCAATCGCGACCGCCGAACAAGATGCGCAAAGATTCTTCGAAGGTGTCGCCGTGAAGAACCTTTGTAGACTCGATGAGTTTTAGCGTCTCTTTATCAATGGTGTCGCCAAGCTTGAACCGGTAAGAACGGTTTTCCCACTTGGCAACCACTGTTGCTTGACAAAACTGGCCTGGCGCCAAGCGTAGAATCATGAAAAGAATCGCCTCGTATGGCGTCAACGTGCCGAACACGTAATGCCATGCGTCGTGCTTGAAGCGCTCCACGGTTTTGAGGACCGTACGACCAGCTCGCCGCTTTTCGTTCTCGTTAAGACGGGAGGCGGCGATCATGTGGTGTTTTGTTTTTTTATGCGGCGAAACTTTCTTGCCGCTCTGACCCTCGGTGATGTTGCTCAAGGTTCGTTTCTCCTAGGTTGAGGCCGCGGTTTCAAATGAACAAATTGACTTAGTATCTTAAGATATTTTTTAATAAAAGTCAAGAGTGCCAAATTTTTTACAACTTGAGAAAAAGAAGATTATCCGATATAATCCAAGCAGTAAAGATATGATAATACTTGCCATTGAAACGTCTTGTGATGAAACTTCCGCCGCCGTACTCAAATCTACGCGTGGCCATTTGGAATTGTTAGCCAACGTTGTTTCTTCGCAGATTGATATTCACAAACAATACGGCGGAGTGGTGCCAGAAGTCGCAGCTCGCATGCACGTTAAAAATATTCTGCCAGTGGTTATGGAGGCTTTAGCTACTGCCAAAGTCAAACCAGAACAGATTGATTTAATTGCTCCAACTGCTGGCCCAGGACTTTCTACATCTTTGATTATTGGATTGGAGACAGCTAAGACTTTGAGCCTTGCTTGGAAAAAACCGCTCTTAGCGGTCAATCACATGTATAGCCACATTGCTGCTAATTTTTTGAAAGGTCAGGTTAAGTTTCCCGCTGCTTGTTTAGTAGTATCGGGAGGCCACACTGAAATCGTGCACTTGAAAAACTATTGGCAATCCAAAAAATTAGGACAAACGGTTGACGATGCAGCAGGCGAGGCCTTTGACAAGGTGGCGAAATTGCTCGGATTGGGATATCCTGGTGGTCCGATCGTTTCCAAGATGGCTTTAAATGGCGATACGGAAAAATATAATTTTCCACGGCCAATGATGAGCGCCAATAATTTTGATTTTTCTTTTTCCGGCCTTAAGACGGCTGTATTATATCAATCAAAAAAAGAGAATTTGAAATGGGAACCGACGGTCTGTGATTTTTGTGCTTCTTTTGAACAAGCAGTAATTGATGTCTTGACCAACAAGACAATTAAGGCGGCTAAGAAATTTAAAGTTAAGACAGTAATGATGGCCGGAGGTGTGGCAGCGAATCGCAAGTTGCGCGAGACATTGGAGGATAAGGCCAAGGAAGCCGGTTTTGAGTTTATGGTTCCTGAATTTAAATTATGTACTGATAATGCAGCCATGGTGGCGATTGCTGCATACTATTTAAGCCAGAAGAAAAAAGTTAAGTTAGATAATTATAAGAAAGCAGTCGCTGATCCTAATTGGGAATTAGTTTAGTTATGAAATTTTTATCAACCTCAGAAAAACAAACACTTAATTTTGCTAAGAAGTTCGCAGGAAAACTGAAAGGCGGAGAAGTTTTGTGTTTGGTCGGTGATTTGGGCGCAGGCAAGACAGCTTTTACCAAAGGATTGGCTGCCGGACTCGGCGTCAAAAATACCGTTACCAGTCCGACTTTTGTTTTGATGAAAAATTACAAAGTAAGTGGCAAGGGAATTAAACATTTGGCCCACATCGACGCCTATCGTCTCGAGGGTGGAGCGCAACTTTTGGGAATTGGGGCCGAGGATTATTTCGGCGACGCAGAATGCGTGACCGTGATTGAGTGGGCTGATCGCGTGAAAGATATTTGGCCCAAAGACGCTATTAAGATAGAATTTAAAATCGGCAAAGGAGATAAGAGGGAGATTAATATAAGGTAGGGTTAGAAAAATTTATCGAAAAAATAGAAGCCACTACTATTTAAATCCTAAAACCACTTATAAAAATATGGACACCCTACAAAGTCAGGATCAGAAAGATAGAATTGAGAAAATAGAAAAAAACAAGGATAAGCTTGATTTAAAGCCTAATATTGATTTTGTTTCTCAGCATAAGGATACTTATGAAACTGGCCTGGCTAGAATCTTGGAGCGCGAACCGTCTCCGGAGGCTCAAGAGTGGATTGATGGCATTGAATTTATTGGGGAGCAAGATATTGTTGATCCTCAAGTTCATCCGGAAGATGTTAGAAAAATATTATCGGTCATGCCAGGATCATTAATAAAGTTATCAAAATTGAAAACAGTTTCTTACCATACCTTCGGAAATCCCAGGGTTATTCCAGTTCCCGGCTTTGATGATGATGGTAATCTTGATCAAAGAAAAATTACCTTAGCTCCGGTAGACGAGTTTCCTGGTCCTGGAGAGCATCCATCAAGGGTTTTAGTCGGTGTTTCAACAGGAGATGTTATTTATCCGACTCCAATTCCAGAATCAGTTTCTAAAGATAAAGCGGCCGTGTATTTATACCAAACACATGTTTTAATGCATGAATTTTTTCATACACTCGACTATCCCAGAAGAAACCCCGAGGCTAGAGCAGGAATTTTGCTAGAAACCGACGGTGGGCAATTTACCTTTCAGGATTGGTGGAAGGAATTCGAAGAATTAATTTTGTCGGGAAAAGAGCCTAAACCGGTTTCTAATTATGCTAGCACGTATGAAGATTCTTTAAACCAGGAGTTTGCCGAGCAGGATTACAAAAAATTTAGTTCGGCTTTAGCTGAGCAGATTTGTGAAAGTTTTGTTGCCTATCAGCTAGGCATTATTTCCAATAGGGAAGGGTGGAAGGATTTTAGGAGTGAGAGTTTTGGCAACGAGGAACAAAAAGACAAATTTCAACAGAATAAAGCAAAAAGCGCAAATTTAAAGTGGGAATTAATTGACAGACTTTGTCGCGCAAAGTTGCTAAAAACAGAGTAAAGGTATTATTTTTTGATAATAAAAAATCCCGGAATATTTCGGGATTTTTTTGTTATTAAACAGACTTATTTTGCCACCCTAAATACTTCGTCAACGCTAGTTTCTCCTGCTGCAGCCTTCAGTATTCCGTCTTGTAGCATTAGTACGGCGCCGTCTTTAATTGCTTGTTCTTCTATTTCGTTATTAGTGATGTCCGGTTGCTGAATTAATTTTTGCATTTCTGAGCTGTTGCTGATCACTTCATAAATTCCCAATCTTCCCTTATAACCAATGCCGCCACATTTATCGCAACCAACCGCTTTATAGAATTGAATCTTTTTGGGTAATCCGGTTTTGGCCTCAGCGTTAATGCCGTCAATTATCTTCGCCACCTCCTTGGCGGTGGCTGGATCTAATTCTGTTTCTTGTTTGCAATTTGGACAAAGCTTGCGTACCAAGCGTTGGCCAATAGAGCACTCCAAAGAGTTGGCTAGTATTTGTGGCTCCACACCAAGGCCTACAAAACGCGGTACGGCACCAGCAGCAGAATTGGTGTGAATTGTTGATAACACTAAGTGTCCGGTCAGCGATGCTTCAATTGCCGTGGCTGCGGTTTCCGCGTCGCGGATTTCTCCAATCATCATGATGTTCGGATTTTGGCGTAGCAGAGATCGCATAGCGGCGGCAAAAGTGTAGCCTTCTTCGGTATCGATTTGTGTCTGCATTACGCCTTCTAAGTGGTATTCAATCGGATCTTCGACGGTGATAATTTTTACATCCGGATGATTAAGTTTATTAAGTAAGGCGTACAGCGTTGTGGTCTTTCCGCTTCCAGTCGGTCCGGTGGTAATGATAATTCCCTTAGTTTTAACAATTGATTCATTAAGTGGTCTTAAAGTGTAATCGCGCATACCCAGTTGGTCGACAGTTAGGCTGGCTGCCTGTGAGGAAAGCAAACGGATAACCACGGTTTCTCCATAGCCTCCAGAAATAATAGAAACGCGAGAATCCATTTTGCTGTCCCCGGTGAAAATTCCGAAGCGTCCATCCCAAGTAGCTTTTTTGATATTGGTTGGCATGCCGGCGAGAATTTTTACATTAGATAATATCGGCAAGTACTGCTCTTTAGCTAAGTCAATAATATTATGCAGGATTCCATCAATGCGGAAACGCACTTTGACGCCGTTCTCAGTCGGTTCGATATGGATGTCGCCCGCTTTAGTTTTGAGCGCAGTAGCGATTATCAGCGAGATTAGTTCTTTGGCCGGCAAATCTTGCATTGCTTCTCCTACCTTACTCAAGTCCTTGGATAATTTTTCTGCTTGCGATAATTCTTCCTCGCTAATTTTGATTCCTCTACCGATAGTTTGAGAAATTACAATATCATAAAGCTCTTCAACATAATCCAACTTGCCAATGACGCGGAACACTTCTTGTAAATCAGTTGTACCCTGTAGACATTTCAAAACTCCATCTTGCAGCATAGTTAACATGCCGTTTTCTATGGCTTGCTTAAGTATTTGAAACGCCGCCGCTCCTTCCATGGTTAATTTCTTGATGTCATCATCCATGGTAAAGATCTCATAAATACCGATTCGTCCCTTGTAACCAATGCCACGGCAAGTGGGACAGCCTTCTCCGGGCCCGAACATGGCTGGTAGCGTCGTTGGTACGCTTACGCCGGATTTCGGAGAAATTGTTGCCAATATTTTTCTTAAAGTTTCTTTTTCTTCCTCGGTCAACTCGTGAGGTTTTTTGCAATCAGGACAAAGTTTACGTACCAAGCGTTGGCCGATAACAGCATTAATAGAGGGAACAATGAAAAAAGGTTTAATCCCCATATCCATCAAGCGCGGCACCACTCCGGCGGCGTCGTTGGTATGAACAGTTGAAAGCACCAAATGTCCGGTTAGCGATGCTTGGATGGCAATGTCAGCAGTTTCTCCGTCGCGAATTTCTCCGACCATCACGATATCAGGATCTTGGCGCAAAATTGAACGCAAGCCCTTGGCAAAAGTGTAATCTTTTTTGGGATCAACTTGTGACTGATTGATTCCTTTTAGCTTATATTCGACTGGATCCTCCAAGGTAATGATTTTTACATCCGGCTGATTTAATTTATTAAGCACCGCATACAGAGTTGTGGTTTTACCGCTTCCAGTTGGTCCGGCAGTGAGAATTAAACCATTGGGCTTTTTAACTTCGGCCTCAAGTATTTTATATGACTGGGGTAATAGACCTAAGTCCTCAAAGCTCAGAGCGACAGATTGTGAATGCAACAAACGCATTACCACTGACTCTCCAAAAGCTGTTGGCAAAAATGATGTACGGACTTCAACCTTGTCTTTATCAAAATAAATAGTAAATCTTCCGTCTTGAGGGCGGTCCTCGATATTAATTTTAACCTTCGCCAAAACTTTCATGCGGGCGATGATTTTCTTCCACTTATCTTTTTCTATTATCGCCGACTCGTGAAGCAAGCCATCGATACGCAACCTAACTATAATGCTCTGCTCTTCCGCTTCGATGTGAATATCAGACGCGTCAGATTTAATGGCGGTAGCCAGAATAATGGCAACAACATCTGTAATACTTACCTTGTTTATTTTTTCATTAAGGTCCTTAAAAGTAGAAATTTCTTTTTGAAACCTCTCAATATCTTCCTTGTTTATTTTTACTCCTCCTGGCAGTCGTGAAATTTTGGGCAGGGTGTCATAAAGTTTTTTGGCCCGCGCAAAGCTATTTTCAGAAATTAAATATATCGAAACATTGGCGTGATGCCTTTCGTGGATATCATCAGCCAATACTTGAACTTCATTCGTGTATTCGGTGGTGCCGATTCTGATTTCTGCTCCATTATTAAAAAAACATAAACACTTCAGACGCTCGGAGTCATCTTGGGTTATTGTCAGTAAGGCGTCGGGACTAATAGGAAAACCAACTAGATTAATATAACCTAATCTTTGAGCATCAGCATTGTTTGAGACCTCCTCCTCTTTTTTCTTTAACTCTATCTCGTCAAGTTTTTGCTGTAATTGTCCGGTAGCTGATTTTTCATCCGCCTCTTTGGAGAGCAAATCTTCGAGAGACGGTCCTAAGTTAGTCATAAAATTATAAAAATAATAGCAATACTACTATTAATTATAGTTTCTATGGAATGTTTTTACAAGCTGGATTGCTGGTCCCAAAAATTATTAATTAACGCCTCGACTTCCTGTGGTTTTGCCGTATAAACAAAAAAATATTGTACGCTGTTTCTTCCTCTTATCGTAAGCTTAATTCCTGCCGGCGAGTGCACCGCTTTGATACGTTTTGGTCCATTGCCGATAACTCGGATTTCCCCGATTGATAATTTGTCGACCAGCGGACTGGTGACAAGCAGAGATGCTAGTTTTTTGGCGGCTTCAATGATCGTTGAATGGCTTTTGCTGATTTTTTTGCCTGACAAATGACTCATAATCCGCTAAGTTAAGCTAATTGACATAAGCACTTTCTTTTGCTATTATTATATCAGGTGACAAGGTGATTTGCATCCTTGCAAAAACCTGCCGGCGAGCAATCGCTAGTCGGATTTAAAAATAAGAGAATCAAGCTATATGGCTGAGAAAGATCAACTTTTTGTTGAAACCGTCGTCAAGGCAATCGTTGCCAATCCTGATGACGTCAAGGTTGACAGAACTGTCGACGAAAGAGGCGTGCTTTTGACCCTTCATGTTAATCCATCCGATATCGGATATGTTATCGGCAGACAAGGTCAGACAGCGAAAGCTATCAGAACCTTGGCCAAGATCATTGGAGCTAAGAACAACGCCAGAGTCAACTTGAAGATCGACGAACCGGAAGGATCACGCGGACCTCGCGTTCCACGAGAAGAGTCCAGAGAAATCGATACCGATGTTGTTGATGATTTGAGCATCTAAACAATTTCAAATCCAAAACCCCGCCTCAAGCGGGGTTTTGTTTTTTAAGATTTTGAAATATAATATAGTAAGCATGAAAAAATTTGACGTCATCACAATTTTTCCAGAAATTTTAGATTCATATTTTAATGAGTCTTTGTTTAAGCGCGCGCAAAAAAATAAGTTGTTTAAGGTGGCAACGCACAACCTTCGTGATTTTACTACCGATCGCCATCAAACCGTCGACGATAAGCCTTATGGCGGAGGAGTTGGATTGTTGTTTAAGATCGAGCCAATTTATAAAGCGCTTCGTAAAATTGTGGGCACTAAAAAGAAAGCCAGCACTAGAATTATTTTGACTGCAGCCAACGGTAAAAAATTTACTCAGAAAGATGCAGTACGCTTGTCAAAATATAATCAATTAGTTTTTGTTTGTCCGCGTTATGAAGGGGTAGATGCGCGAGTAGAAAAACTAGTCGATGAAAAGATTTCCATTGGTGATTATGTTTTGGCTGGCGGGGAATTGCCGGCAGCCGTTATGATTGAGGCGATCGCTCGACATTTGCCAGGCTTTGTAGGCAAACAAGAATCAGTAGCCGGCGACTCTCATAAAGAAGAGGGCTATCTCGAACACCCTCATTACACTCGTCCGGAAGTCTTTGTTACGCGTGAAGGCAAAAAATTGCGCGTACCAAAAGTATTGCTCTCCGGCCATCACGGCGAGGTGGATAAATGGAGGAAAAGCAAAGAAAAGAGAGCCTAAAAAGGTATTTACGTTTTTTATCTTTCCCGATATAATTAATTAAGGTTTTTCTTTACAAATAACTAAAGGATTTATGTCCGATGAATTGGATCAATTAACGACCGAAGAAACTCCGGTCGAAGCAGAAGCTACTGACGCAGAGGCTTTGGATGAGGAAGTTTTAGATGATGAAATGAGTGAAGATGATGAAGAAGAGGGTGATGAGGGAGAGGATGAAGAGTAGTAGCAAGTAACGTGCTTTTTGGCGTTTTTGTGCAAATCTTGTGTAAAACTCAATAAAAAGGCGAATATTCGCCTTTTTTATTTTGCCGATTATTTTCATTATTTTATCTAAATTTGGATAAAAAAGTTCACAAAAAAGTAATTTATTCCATGCTCTTGACAAACAGCTTTTTAAAGTATAAAATTATAGAGCAATTATTAATGCCCAAAAGCATTCAACCAAGCATAATTAAAACTTAAGTTTTAAGGGAAAACAGAGGTATCTGACAGAATCGCGCCACAGGCTCGGTTCGCATCAATTCGGATCCCGCTGTTTTTTCTTAACTTAAAAAAGAGACTTAAGAAAATGCAGATTGACAACTGAATAGTGGTAAATAAGCATCAAGTCAAAATAACTGGTGGGTTTCGAAATTTTTCGGAGTCCAAACAGATCAATTTTTTGAGTTTAATATTGAGTCGCAAGACTCGATACAATCAATATCGGTTGGCAACTGATCGTAATCTAGTTGCAAGAGTCATTATGATTCTCTTACATAAGAGTTTGATCCTGGCTCAGGATGAACGCTGGCGGCGTGTCTAAGGCATGCAAGTCGAATGGGTTTAGACCCATGGCAAACGGGAGAGTAACACATTGGTAACCTGCTTCCAACCGGAGCATAACTCATCGAAAGGTGGGATAATTCTCCATTAATTGCACAGTCGTATGGCTGTGCAATAAAGATTTATCGGTTGGAAAGGGGCCTATGGTCTATCAGCTAGTTGGCAGTGTAAAAGACTACCAAGGCTATGACGGATAGCGGGTGTGAGAGCATGACCCGTCTCACTGGGACTGAGATACTGCCCAGACACCTACGGGTGGCTGCAGTCAAGAATATTCCTCAATGGACGAAAGTCTGAAGGAGCGACGCCGCGTGACTGATGAAGTCTTTCGGGATGTAAAGGTCTTTTCTCAGGGAAGAACTATGACGGTACCTGAGGAATAAGAGGTTGCTAACTCTGTGCCAGCAGCAGCGGTAATACAGAGACCTCAAGCGTTATCCGGATTGATTGGGTGTAAAGCGTGCGCAGGCGGTAAGTTAAGTCCACGGTCAAATCTAGCAGCTCAACTGCGAGACTGCCGTGGAAACTGGCTCACTAGAGCATGGAAGAGGTTAGCGGAATTGCCGGTGTAACGGTAAAATGTGTTAATATCGGCAAGAACACCAGAGGCGAAGGCGGCTAACTGGGACATAGCTGACGCTGTGGCACGAAAGCGTGGGGAGCGAATGGGATTAGATACCCCAGTAGTCCACGCCCTAAACGATGGATATTAGTCATTGGCAGTATCGACCCTGCCAGTGGCGGTTAAAATAGCTAACGCATTAAATATCCCACCTGGGAAGTACGGCCGCAAGGCTAAAACTCAAAGGAATTGACGGGGGCCCGCACAAGCGGTGGAGCATGTGGTTTAATTCGACGGTAACCGGAAAACCTCACCAGGGCTTGAAATGTAGCTGCAAATTCGCTGAAAGGCGAACTTCTTCGAGAGTGCTACACAGGTGCTGCATGGTTGTCGTCAGCTCGTGTCGTGAGATGTCGGGTTAAGTCCTTTAACGAGCGCAACCCTCATCTTGTGTTAAATATTCACAAGAGACTGCCCAGCTTAACTGGGAGGAAGGCGGGGATGACGTCAAATCAGCATGGCCCTTACGCCCTGGGCAACACACGTGCTACAATGGCCGGTACAGAAGGCTGCTAAGTCGCGAGACGGAGCTAATCCTCAAAACCGGTCTCAGTTCGGATTGAAGTCTGCAATTCGACTTCATGAAGCTGGAATCGCTAGTAACCGTGAATCAGCATGTCACGGTGAATACGTTCTCGGGCCTTGTACACACCGCCCGTCACACCAAGGGAGTTGGTAATACCCGAAGGCTGCGCTAGTCGCGGACGAAGGTAGGATCAGCGACAGGGGTGAAGTCGTAACAAGGCATCCGTAGCGGAAGCTGTGGATGGATCACCTCCTTTCTAAGGAGAAAATGATTGAGTTCTCACGGACTCGATTATAGTCGCTTCTGATTTATCAGAAGAGGCTTGGTGCTTTTTACCGCTATCTAGTTGTTAATCGTAGAAAATCCCGCCCCGCACTAGCGGGAGTCGGGATTTTTTCTTGGTAGCAGTTGTCAAAAAGTATTTTTTTTGTTATATTATTTGAGTAATTCGGGCATATAGCTCAGTTGGTTAGAGCGCAACACTGATAATGTTGAGGTCGGAGGTTCGAATCCTCCTATGCCCACCGGTTTATAGAAATTTAAAATTTAGAACTCAGAAAGCCGAGGTAGCTCAGTGGTAGAGCAGAAGACTGAAAATCTTTGTGTCGCGAGTTCAATTCTCGCCCTCGGCACCAATTCAATTCAGCCCCGCTTCAGCGGGGCTGAATTAGAATAACGGGGTGTAGCTCAGTTGGCTAGAGCGCTTGCTTTGGGAGCAAGAAGTCGCACGTTCGAGTCGTGTCACCCCGACATTGAAGAGAAATTAGGAGGGTGTTGCTTGTCTTTTAAATGCTTTAGCGTTAGTCTTAAGTCAAGAAATAATCCCTTAAAATATGAAGATTCTCATTGTTGGCAATGGCTATTTCGGTAATCGTTGCGCTCAGTATTGGCCTGATGCTTTAATTTTGCCGAGCAAGGTTAAGACTAAGGAGGAGATTGATTCCGTTCTTGATCACTATCGGCCGGACGCTGTTTTTAATGCCGCGGGGGTCACCGGTAAGCCCAACGTCGATTGGTGTGAAACCAATCAAGCAACAACCATGATGGGCAATACCGTATTGCCGATTATGTTGGCTACTGCTTGCCAAGAGAGAAATATTTATTTTTTACATATCGGTAGTGGCTGTGTTTTTTATGGCGATTCTTCTTCTCCTTTTGGTTGGCACGAAGATGATTTTGCCAACCCTTCAGCTGTTTACACTAGGTGTAAGTATGCCGCCGATTTAGCTTTGACTACTTTGCCCAACGTTGGTATTGGTCGTATCCGCATGCCCATCGACCACCTTCCTAATGATCGCAATTTGATTGATAAATTATCTCGATATCCTAAGATTATCGATGTTGAAAATAGTGTCACAGTAGTTGAAGACATGGTTAAGGCTTTTCGTGGCTTGTTAGATAAGAAGGCGGCCGGAGTTTTTCATGTAGTCAACCCTGGAACCATTCGCCATCGTGAAATCATTGCCATGTATGAAGAAATAGTTGATCCGACTCACACTAATGAATGGATCAATGAGGACGAGCTGGTGGCGCTTGGTCTAGCCAGTAAGAAGCGTTCCAACAATATTATGCAGTCAAATAATTTAGAAGCGATTGGAATCTCTATGCGTCCGATTAAGGAAGCTTTGCGCGACACGCTGGAAAAATACGCTCAAAATTTGAAGAAAATCCGCAGTTGATTTGTTTTTTCAGAAATAATATAATTAATCTTACTTAGCATAAGTAAAACTACATGTCAGAATTAAAACACTTAGCAGTAATCATGGACGGTAATCGTCGCTGGGCCAAGGATAAGGGCTTGCCATCATTTGAGGGCCATCGTCAGGGCTATGATAAGATGAAAGAGGTTGGTCAGTGGTGTATTGATAGGGGAATTACTACTTTGACTGTTTACGCCTTCTCTACAGAGAACTGGAATCGTGAAGAAGCGGAAGTTAACTATCTAATGGATTTGCTCTACAAAGCGGTTACCACTGAAGTTGAGGAATTTAATAAAAGAGGCATTAGATTGAAAATTATCGGGACGCGCGAGAGGTTGTCGGATAAATTGGTCAAAGCTATTGCCGAGGCTGAAGAGCGAACCAAGAATAACGACAAGGGAACATTAAACATCTGTTTGAATTACGGCGGACGACTGGAAATTGTTGATGCCGTAAAGAGAATAATGGCTCAAGGAGTTCCTGCTGACCAAGTCACTGAAAAGACTATTTCTGAAAATATTTGGCTAGCGGGACAAGATGATCCGGATTTGATAATTCGCACCTCGGGCGAACAGCGTCTTTCTGGCTTTTTAACTTGGGAAAGTGTTTACAGCGAATTTCTATTTATTGACAAGCATTGGCCCGCTTTTTCTGAAACAGATTTGGATGCCGCCATCAATGATTACAATAGTAGGCATCGTCGTTTTGGAGGAAATTAATTTGACTGTTAATTGGATTTAGATTACACTGTTTTTATATGGCAACAAGAATAATTGCTAACAACTGGTTTTTCTTTTACTTTACTGGCCCGCGGATCAGTTAGTTTTTGTTTGACTAAACAAGCTTGAAACGACTGACCCACCAAAACGGGTCGGTTTTTTTAAATAATAAATAATCGTGCGACAAAAATAAGTTGGTTATTAAGGAGGGGTAAATAAGTTAAAGAGGTTCTGACAAATCCGTAACCAATCGGGGAATTCGTCTCCGATTAACATGGAAGGAGGATAGCGTCTTGGAAGACAGTTTCATTATGGAGGCAGCAAGACAAATTGCCTCTGGTGCCGCGGTCCCGATCACAGAAAAGTGCCCACATGTTTTGCCAGGTGTCGTACCAATTTCGATATTGCGTAACGGCTTAGACGCTTTGACTAATTGTCCTCAGTTGCAAGAGTACAATTCGGAAAACATGTCCAGGGTCACTTGTCCGCACCTGCTTCTGGTTGGTCGTGGCTGTCCTTTCGTTCTTTCGGGTAAGACTTGGTTTTCTAGCAAGTGATTGCCCCACGTTTTTACTCCTGTGCCAGCGTCCGCGGCGGCACAGGAGTCTTTTTTTCTCTTGAAAAAAAGATCAAAGTGTTCTAAACTGAATTAGTTACGGGGTGGAGTATGCCGGTAGTACGCGCCCATGGGGTGGGTGTAGACGGAGTTCAATTCTCCGCACCCCGACCGGTAGAAAACGTCTTAAAGGCGTTTTTTTGTTGCTTTAAAAAGTGTTTATTTTATTTAAAATTAAACAAAATATCGTTATTTGTTTAAGGCACATACATTTGGCGGTTTTAATTATTGATTAATGCCAACACCTCATTGGGAGTTTTACCGTCTAAAGAGCAATGCTCCAGATTATTGTAAGCCGTATTCCAGATTTTGATAGCCCTCCTTAATCCTAATGCAGTTTTAAACTCTCGTCCATCATAAAACATCTCTTGATCTGTTCGGTGGCTTCTTTCCACCTTGCCATTTTGAGCCGGCTTTCCTGGGTCGATTAAATAATGGATAATGTTGTGTGCTTGGCAGAACAGATCCAGGTCATGCAACTTCGGATTGATTGGGTTGGCTGACTTCTTGTAACCGACATAGTGGTTAGTGAAGCATGTGCCATTGTCAGTCTTAATCGCCTTAATCCTAAAAGGAGCTATTTCTAAAATCTTGCTAACAAATCTCAGGGTCTCGCTATTGCCATCGCAATCAAATACTTCAAGGTGTCTCCACCTAGAAGCGCAATCGATCGCAGTATATTGATAGTAGCGCTTGCCCCTGATTTTACTGGGTACATACTTGATATCGACCTCAACCAGTTCGCCTGGCGCCAAAGGTAATTTAAGGTACTTGTATTTCACTTTCCTGACTCGATACTTCCTTTCCAGCCCTTCTGCCTTGATGATTTTGCCAATCGTTCGATCATGGATCTTGATGCCCTCTTTGCGCAGCTTGTAATTCAATTTCTTGGCGCAAAGCCTTGACTTCTTTCTTAGCTCAATGATCCTTTCTTTGGTTCTGATCGGTGTCTCATTAGGGTGGCTTTTCGGCTTGGTCGATTTTGGCATTAACCCTGCCTTGCCATTATCTCGGTAAGCCTTAACCCACCTCTCTAGCGTCCTTTGGCCTCCGGCAAACACCTTAGCGGCTTCACAGAGCCTGATTTCTCCTTTAACAATCGGAAGCACCCATCTCAACCTTTCTTCGAGAGCGTCCTGCGGTAGTTTTGTACACATAGTAGCTGATTTTGCCATATTTTTGGAAAAACCGCCATATGTATGTGCACATTACCACTACCTATTGACTTTTTATTAAAAGTGTGCTATAATTATATAATGCGTTGAAGATTGCAATAAGGCAATGGGAGACGCAAAATGGAGAAATTACAATGAGCAAGAAGCTCGTTCGTTCCGTTTTTATTTTTCTGGCTACCCTCATCGTCGTGTTGATGGGCGGTTGCGCTTCGATGGCTGGTCCGGTCCAAGACGTGCGCGAGTGGATCGGCGACGCCGGGTCGCCCGTAAGCAATCGCCCGCTTTTTCGGGTGTATACGCGGGCTCCGAAGTCCACGTACGCGCCGGTGTACCGCGCGGGTGACAATGAGGATAACTATTATCGGCATCACACCGATAAGCCTCAGCCATCCCGCGTTAGGCGTGAGGCGATTTACGGCTATGCCTACTGGGAGTCAAACCCCAAAGCTGGCCGCAAATAGTCGTCCCGCCGCACGGAGCCCCCAAAGCTCCACACCCGAACTTTCATGCCGCCCCGCTTACCTGAGCCGGGCGGCCTTCTTTTTTTGGTGATTTTTGATGTCGATCCGCAACCAGCGGGTCGATTTTTTGATTTGCCAAAAGAGGTACTTCAGATTAAAATAAAGCCAGAAAACATTTTATGAAAATAATAGCCGATTTACACATTCATTCCAAATATTCTCGCGGTTGTTCGCGCGGTTTGGAATTGCCGGTTATCGCGCAGTGGTGCCAGCGCAAAGGCATCGACTTAGTAACTACCGGAGACTGCACTCATCCCAAGTGGCTGGAGTCTATCAAGGAAAGTTTGACTGAGGCAGAGCCGGGATTTTATCAATTGAAAGACAAATCCTCGAAAACCAGATTTATTATTGGAACGGAAATTAGTTGTATCTATAAACAGGGCGACAAGTGTCGTCGTATTCATATTGTTTTGCTATTTCCTAGTATAGAGGCAGCAGAAAAAGTTAATCAAGCCTTGATTGCCAGAGGCTGCAATCTCAAATCCGATGGCCGACCAATCATCGGCTTATCAGCCAAGGAGCTGGCTAAGTTGTGTTGGGAGACGGATGAAAAGATTTTAGTTATTCCCGCTCATGCTTGGACGCCATGGTTTTCTATTTTTGGCTCCAAATCCGGTTTTGACTCGATTGAGGAATGTTTTGAAGAATTATCTGACAAGATTTACGCAATTGAGACTGGACTTTCATCTGATCCGCCGATGAATTGGCGCCTGTCACAGTTGGATAAAATTTTTTTAGTTTCTAATTCCGACGCGCACTCTCCCGCTAATCTGGGTCGTGAGGCTAATGTTTTTGATTTTCCGAAAAATAAGTTCAGTTATGATGGGTTATTGAGAATTTTAAGTGAACGCGATAAAAAAAGTTTTTTGTACACGATAGAATTTTTTCCGGAGGAGGGCAAATACCATATTGACGGGCATGCTGATTGCGGATTTTCTTGTTTGCCGGCGGAAAGCATAAAAAATAATAATCGTTGCCCTAAGTGTGGTAAGTCGTTAATTCTTGGAGTGCTCAATCGTGTCAATGCGTTAGCCGATCGAGAAAATGTACAGCCAGAAAATTTTGTCGCTTACAAAAATATTATTCCGCTTCAAGAAATAATCGCCACCGTCTACGGCGTGGGCAAGCAATCGAAAAAAGTAATTCAGAAATATTTAGAGCTGACTGATAAGACAAACGAATTTTCTATTTTGCTTGATGTTGATAAGATAGAACTGAATAAGTTGGCCGGACCTGAGCTGACAACAGCGATCATGAAAATGCGTCGCGGCGAAGTAACAATAGCGGCCGGATACGATGGAATTTACGGTAAAATAGAGCTTAAATTAGACAAGCCGAAGCAGAATAAGCTAATTTAACAACAGGTAGGGCCTGACAAAACTAGGACAAACAAAAATCCACTCCCTGCGCATAAGAGTGGATTTTTGCTTTTGAGAAAATTCTTATTTCTTTTTCTTTTTAGCTGCTTTCTTTTTAGCCACCTTTTTGACGGCTTTCTTCTTAGCTACTTTCTTTACAGCCTTTTTCTTAGCTACTTTCTTTTTTGCTGCCATGTTTATCACCTCCCTTCATTGTTGAGGATAAAATATTTTTTTCAAAATAATTTTTTTACGATTGCGCAAAATTACTTTGACTGCATATATTATAGCATAAAAAAAATGTGTCAACAAGAGTTATCCACAGAAAAAGTATTTTTTGATAATAATTTTTTCCGCTTATTTTTTTATTATTTCATTTTAGCGACATTTCTCTTTTTATTTTTTTTGTCACTAAGATACTTTTCAAATTGTTTTACATTTTCAAATAGAATTTTTTCTGCCGGCTCATTATTATAATGGGTGCATTCGCTTTGGTCGTAGTCACGACACATTTGCGGGCGCTTGTCATAGACGGAACAACGCTTGTTTTTTAGCGCCTTGCATTTGGTTTTGAATTCTAAATACCATTTGTTATCAAAGCCGATTGATACGCTGATGTTTTCATGCAATAAGAACCAGCGAATGTTTTCGAATTCCATTTTGGTGGTGGGACGATCGATTTCGACGGCAATGTAGCGACAGCAGTCATCGCAACCTCGGCAAAGATCGTAATTTTCTTGTGATGTTTTGGGTTTTTTCTTCATAAGTGGGTTAATTTATGATATTTTAACGAATTTTAAAGAAAAAAACAATTAGTAGTCTTGAAAAAACAATGAAATTAGGTTATATTATCCAAGTGGAGAGTGATTAAGGGCCTGTAGCTCAGGGGTTAGAGCGCTACGCTTATAACGTAGATGTCGATGGTTCAAATCCATCCAGGCCTACTAAGACAATTAAGTTTCTACGCTTATTAGCCGGTTTTGGCTGGAGCTAAAAATTAAGCGTGTCGGGTTGACAAAATGCCTAAATTTGTTATAATCTATTTACATTTTAAACAGGCAATCAGGACGATTAGCTCAGTTGGTTAGAGCGTCTCGTTGACGTCGAGAAGGTCAGAAGTTCGAATCTTCTATCGTCCACCAATGAATTCTTCTCAAACTTAGTTTGATTATTATTTGTAAAACGCCTGTTGGGCGTTTTTTGTTTTAAAGTGATACAATTAGATTATGGACAAGATTAGGCAAAAATTAGTGACGTGGCAGAAGGAGGTGCTCAAGGCTCCGGAATTTAATTTTGTCAAAAAATTGTTAAAAAGTTTTCCGGAGGCCAAAATTTATTTAGTTGGTGGAGTGGTTCGCGATGCTTTGATTGGACGTCCAACCAAAGATTTTGATTTTGTCGTAGCGAAAGTTGATGCCAAGAAGCTGGAAAAATTTTTTTCAGAATTGGGCGAGGTTAATTTGGTGGGCAAAAGTTTCGGAGTTTTTAAATTTGTGCCGGATGGTTTTCGTGTCGGAGAAAATAATTTTGAAGCGATTGACATTGCTTTGCCACGCACTGAAGTGGCCGGCATGAGCGGCGGCTATAAGGACTTCGAAGTACAGAGCGACAAAGATTTGCCAATTGAAAAAGATTTGTCGCGTCGTGATTTCACTATCAACGCTTTGGCTTGGGATTTAGTGGCGGAAAAATTAATTGATTTATTTGGTGGAGTTTCTGATATTGAGAAAAAAACAATCAAAGCCATCGGCAAGCCGGTCGAGCGCTTTCAAGAGGATTATACTCGCATGTTGCGCGCTATCAGGCTTTCCTGCCAGTTGGGGTTTACGATTGAATCGCAAACTTACGTTGAGATAAAGAAAAAAGCCAAACAGATTAAGACAATCGCCGGAGAACGCATTAACGAAGAGCTTACTAAAATTATCATGTCCGAGCGCGCTGAGGTGGGAATCAGGATGATGCAGGACATTGGTTTGCTCAAAGAGTTGATTCCCGAATTAGAAAACGCTTATGGCGTCAGTCAGAATCGTCATCATATTTATGACGTGTTCGAGCATAGTGTTCGCGCTTTGGGTGCTGGGGCTGAGCGGGGATATAAGCTTGAAGTCAGATTGGCCGCCTTGCTTCATGATATTGGCAAACCGCAAACCAAAGAAGGTAACGGAGTTGATTCCACTTTTTATAATCACGATATTGTCGGCGCCAAAATGGCCAAAAAGATTCTCAAGCGCCTCAACTTTTCCAATGATATTATCGATTATGTGACGCATTTGGTGCGTTTCCACATGTTTTATTATGCTCTAGACATAGTTTCCGATTCCGGTGTACGTCGCCTATTGTCACGCATTGGCAGAGAAAACATCGATGACTTTATTAACTTGCGCATTTGTGATCGTCTGGGCATGGGGCGTCCGAAAGCTAAGCCGTGGAAGTTGATTGAACTGGAGAGAAGATTTAAAGAAGTACAACTTGATCCAATTACCCCGAAGATGATTGCGCTTAAAGGCGACGAGTTAATGAAATTGCTTGGCATTACTCCCGGTCCGCGCGTGGGATTGATTTTAAACGCGATGTTAGGAGAAGTACTGGACGATCCGGCGAAGAACGACCATGATTATTTGGTGGGTCGCGCTAAAGAGTTGCATCAGATGAAAGACGCGGAATTGAAACAATTAAATCCGGATGTTAAGTTTTACGAGGAAGAACGCAAAAGGAATTTGCATCAAGAGAAATAAAGACAAGTCTATGAAAAAAATGACCATCAAAGATAAGGATAAGGGCAAGCGTCTCGATATTTTTTTATCGGAGGCCATGCCGGAACTCACGCGTTCACAAATCAAGAAAATGATTTTAGAAGGCATGATTGCGGTCAATGGCGAGGTGCCGACAGTTCATCGTTTTTTGAAAGAAAAGGACATTGTTGAGGTAAGGGAGGGCGGTTTACAAAAAGTTTCTCCTAAAAAGAAGACTATCAAGCCAAAAATAAAATCCGTTGGAACAGAGATTTTTGCCAAGATTAAAATTGTTGAAGATACTCCGGAATATTTGGTAATCGAAAAGCCCTCCGGGCTTTTGGTACACCCAACTGATAAGGAGGAGACAAATACTTTGGTTGATTGGTTGATTGAGAAATACCCCGAGTGTCGAAAAATCGGGGAAGATCCGGCGCGCGCCGCCATTGTTCATCGTTTGGACAAAGAGGTTTCCGGGTTAATGGTTTTGCCTAAAACGCAAGATTCGTTTGAAAACATAAAAAGGCAATTTAAATTAAGAACGATTGATAAGAAATACCTGGCCTTAGTTTACGGTAAGGTGAGAAATGACGAAGGCGAGATAAAGTTCCCAATTAAACGATCTTCCGGCAAAATGGGTATGTTTGCTGCTCTGCCAGTCGGCGCCGAAGGCGGCAAAAACGCTTTGACCGTCTATCATGTCAAAGAAAGGTATAAGAATTATACCCTTTTAGAAGTGGAGATTATGACTGGCCGTACTCATCAAATTCGCGTGCATCTGTTGGCTATGAGCCACGGCATTGTCGGCGATCCACTATACAAGAATAGGGGCACCAAAGAAAAAAATACCCCCGGCAGGATATTTTTGCACGCCGCTGAGCTGGCTTTTACCGATTTGAAGGGAGAAAGACATCAATATCAGAGTCGTCTGCCTCAGTCACTTAGGGATTTCTTGACCAGAATAAAATAAGGAGATAATAAAAAACTCGCAGTAATGCGGGTTTTTTAAAATTATTTAAATGAAGCGAGTGGATTTTGTCTAACGTTCACGAATATGCGAAGTTTTTGCGACCAAAGGAAGCAAAAATTTGGGTGAAGTTAAAAATATAAATTTTATTCATCCTTATTAAAATATTTATTGGCTAATTCGGAAAATTCTTGAGATACGTGTTGGATATTATCTAATTCAGATAGATCATCCCATAATTTCCACGCAAGAAATTCTCCCTCGGCTTTACTAAATCTTGTATTATTTTGTTCTAATAATTTTCCAGTATCTAATCTAAGCTTATCTAGTTCCTTATATTCTGAAGATAGTATTTTATAGTTATCCGTGAGTCCCATATGAATATATGACCAATGCATGCCATAATTTTCAGGATTCATTGATTTTTCAGCGCGTTGTAATTTATTCCAATAATTTCTAATTTCGTCTTTATAGTCTAAAAAGATGAGGGGGAATTTTTGTTTTAAAATCTCATCGAAATTATTTTGTGTTTGAGATTTTAATGTTTGCGTGGAAATTTTGTTACTTTTCCAAAGTTGATAGCCAATAAATAGCAATATGGCAAATATGCCAATATAGACAAAAGTCATATTTTTAAATTAGAGAATAAAATTTATATTTTTAACGTAACCGCATATTCGTTGTTATGTGATGTCAAAATAAGTTTTATTGTTTTATAAAAAATTTTACCAAACTCCATATAAGAGTCAAAACAGATACTATTGTGCCAGCAAGCGTAAGATAGATAATTGATTGAGATAATCTTTCCGCCGCTATTGATGATTTTTCCATCGTCTTATTAAATTCTCTGATAGCTTCCGATATTTGAGCAATATAGGCTGGAATAAAGATATTCTTTTCGTTTTCCTCGTTATTCATATTTTTATAAAACAATAAAATTTATTTTTATTACACCTAATGGCTTCGGAATAAACGAAGTTGCCGAAGAGATTTTACGTTAGTAAAATATCGAGAGGCAATTTTGTGTATTCCGTGTTATGCGATGTCTCGACCGGAGGGAGAGGCGAGCGTAACCGGAATTATTTCCGAAGCCATTATGCCGAAAAGGAACGACCGGAGGGAGAGATTTCGGCATAACGTTTCTGAATATGAGAAGTTTTTGCCCGCCTCCTTATTATATTTAAAAAGAAGAAAAGGGCAAAAATTTGGGTAAAAAATGAAATTCAAGTCCAGAATCATATAAATGTGAATTTCATTTTTTCCTCATATTCGGTGTTGTGCGATGTAAATTTTTTATCTCGTTGTTTATTGAGCTAATCTTTATGCTAATAATAGAAAATTTGATTTTTTGTTTTTAAAAAATGGAAGAGTGGCAGGGGTGAATTCCATTTTTTAAAAACTCCCCTTAGTTACCGTCTTTTTGTCGAAAGTAATCTTCTCTCTGTTGAATCAACCTCTTTGCCTCAGTTTTGCCGAATTCAGTAATAAACTTAGGAATTCTTGTCTCGAGCATTGCCTTCATGAATTTTTTATTTGACACGGCATCATATGCTGGTTTACCAGCGCTAACCTGTAAAGCGCTTAACATATCGGCCTCCATTAAAACTAACTCGTCAGTATCTTTAATTTCAAACTTTTTATCATGAACTGCCACAAGGTGAATGCAGCGATTTTTTTGCGAATCAGTCAAAAACGAAAAGAAATCGTCTTGCAATAAAGCTGCTATTTTCTTCGCACCCAATTCCATATGCAATTGTTTGGCATTTTCTACAATTTCAAAATTCATAACTTGGCTCTCTTTGAATATGTCAGAATAACCCCAATCGTGGGCATAAGCTGCGATTACCAAAATATTTCTATCGAGATTAAACTGGGGATTATGATCTATAATCTGTTTAATCCAACTAATCACCTCCAGCGTGTGTACCTTATCAAAACCGCCACGACTTTTTTCTAAATCAGGCAATATTTTTTCTTTCAGATACTCTTCTATCTTATTTAACTCCATATTCATAAAAATTAAAAACAACATTAAACCCCTCACTATAAAATAAAAATCAAAATTTCTTCGTTGTTTGATGCGCCGAACTTTGATTTGCCACCGAGATAAAAAATTTATTTCGCACAACGTTCGCTGATATCTGACGTTTTGCCACTTCCTTTAAAATTCAATTTAGTGTGGCAAAATGTGGCTTTAGCCCTTGCAGATATCAGTTGTTGTGCGACCCGAAGGGCTTGAGTATGATTTTATCTCTTTTCAAATTTAACTATTTCAACTGGTAAATTATTCCATTCTAATGACTTATAATTGTTATAAATATAATCTATCTCTTCTTTGTTATTTCTCGTAACAATACAAATTATTGGTTTTGTAATTTTTGATAATTTATTTTGCCATACTTTAACTGTTTCAAGATAATTATTAGTATAATAAGGCTTTTCGTCGGGGTGTAGACTCTCTAAAAACTCTTTATCAAAAAGTATTTCTACTTCATCTATAATATATACATCACATTGTTCATTTATTTCTAAATCTGCACACTCTTCAAAATAACAAACATTGATGTTTTTTTGTCTAAACAATGGAATAATTTGATTTTTGATAAAATAACTCTTTCCGCTATCGGTTTTTCCAACAAGAAGAATATTTTTCCCTTTCATGATTTTTTGTAAAATTTCTTGTTCCATAGTTAAATTTGAATTTCTTTAAAGAGATAAAATCATATTTCGTACAACTACGTATAAACCAACTCATTGATTATTTATCTAAAAACAACTAAAATAAAGTCATTAACTTTAATTCATAAGAGGGGTATGGATATAAAGCAACAGTTTCCCAGTCAAGATCCGCTTATAAGATTGCGTCAGGAAATGAAATTACGCAATTTTAGTCAAAAAATAATCAAAAGTTACCTGTATTATATCATCAGCCTTCTCGATGAGCAAGCAAATCGGAGTATTAAAATTTTTTGCGGTAAAAATTAAGTTGGCGTTACTTATAAAATTAGACAAACAAAAAAACCCGCATTATTGCGAGTTTTTTTGTAATAATCTGTTTAAACTACATCATTCCGCCGTAAGGATTCATCCCCCCCATACCGGCTCCGTGACTGTTGCAGGAGCAATTATCTTTGGCTGGCAAATCGCAAACAGCGCATTCAGTGGTGAGCATCATGGCCGCAGCTGAGGCAGCGTTTTGCAGGGCGCTACGAGTTACCTTGGTCGGATCAACAATTCCGGCTACAATCAAGTCCTCGAATTTTCCTGTTAAGGCGTTGTATCCCATGTTGTCGGTTAATTTTTTAACCTCTTCAACAATCACTTCTCCTTTGTCTCCCGCGTTATTGGCGATTTGTTTTAATGGTTTTTCAATTGCTTGAGCTAAAATCTCCACGCCGATTTTTTCTTCTCCAGAAACATTGACATTATTTAAAGCCTTAGAAACGCGTACTAAAGCAGTTCCGCCTCCAACTACGATACCTTCGGCAATAGCGGCGCGAGTAGCGGCCAAAGCGTCTTCGATACGTAATTTTTTCTCTTTCATTTCAGTCTCGGTGGCAGCGCCAACTTTAATGACAGCAACTCCGCCGGCTAACTTACCCAAGCGCTCTTTCAACTTTTCTTTATCAAAATCAGAATCAGATAATTCAATTTCTTTATTAATTTGGGCTACACGATCTTCAATGGCTGACTTATCGCCACGTCCGTCGACAATAGTGGTATTGTCTTTGGTAGCCACAACTTTTCCGGCGCGTCCCAAGGCATCCAATTCGGTGTTTTCCAACTTTAGTCCCAGTTCTTCTGTTATGACTTTGCCGCCTGTCACAATAGCAATATCATTCAACATTTCTTTGCGGCGATCGCCAAATCCCGGGGCTTTGATGCCCAAAACATTGAAAGTTCCACGCAACTTATTGACAACAAAAGTGGTCAAGGCCTCGCCGTCGATGTCTTCGGCAATAATTACCAAGTCCTTGCGTCCGCTTTGTGCTAATTTTTCCAACAAAGGCAAAATTGATTGCAGAGAAGAGATTTTTTTGTCGGTAATGAGCACGGGGACGTCACTGTATTCGGCCTCCATTCTCTCGGCATTGGTAATCATATAAGGGGAAATGTAGCCACGATCGAACTGCATGCCTTTGACGATTTCTTTTTCAATTCCGAAAGACTGGCCCTCTTCGACTGTTACAACTCCGTCATTGCCAACCTCTTCTAAGATTTCGGCAATGATTTCTCCAACCGCTTCGTCATTGGCAGAAATTGCAGCCACCTGTCTTTTTTCTTCGCGAGAAGAAATCGGTTTACTGATGCTTTTTAGCTCATCAACCAAGGCACGCACGCCTTTTTCAATGCCGTGGCGGATAATAATCGGATTGGCTCCGGCCGCTACGTTTTTGAGTCCTTCGCTGACAATCGCTTGAGCCAAGACAGTGGCAGTGGTGGTGCCATCGCCGGCTACGTCATTGGTTTTGCTGGCCACTTCTTTGATCAGTTCAGCGCCCATATTTTCAAATTTGTCCTCCAATTCAATTTCTTTGGCGATAGTTACGCCGTCGTTGACGATTTGTGGCGCGCCGTAGCCTTTATCTAGGACGACATTGCGTCCTTTGGGTCCGATAGTTACTTTGACGGCATTGGCCAATTTGTCCACGCCGGCCTTCAATTTGACGCGAGCGTCTTCATTAAATAGTATTTGTTTTGCCATATTGCGAAAGTTTAATTATTAGTTATTCGATTATTGCTAGCACATCTTCATGGCCGATGATTTTGTGTTCTTCTTCGCCGATTTTAATTTCATCGCCCCCATATTTGGAGTAGAGCACTTTTTGGCCGACTTTAAGGCCTAATTGCGAGACCTTTTCTCCTGATCCGATAGCGATAATTTCGCCCTCGGTTCTTTTTTCTTTACTCACGCTTTCCGGCAAAACGATTCCGGATTTGGTGGTTTCTTCTTCTTTGACCGCCTTGACGAGCAAGCGATCACCGACTGGTTTGATGTTCATAATTATCCCTAATTTATTAATTATTTTTTGCCATTTAGCACTCAGAAAGAGAGAGTGCTAAATGATTTCTGATGTCATTTTAGGAAACGCCAGTGATTTTGTCAAGGGATGGCAAGATTGCAAAAAGGGTCGGATTATTGTATTATAAACTAGCTATTAATAGAGCAAGCATATCAAGAAAAACTGGGAAAAACTAATAACCAGGTTATTAGCTTTTTTATTAAAAGGCTTATTAGCTTTTGGCCATTTTTTGCCGATTTGGGGTGGTTTTATTTTAAAAAAATTAACCCCTTTTGGTAATTTTTTGTTGCATTGGACGATATTGCCGATTTACGGAAAAAGCTTGGCCATCAAGTCTAAATTTCAGAAAGCTTCCAGCGAGAAAAAAGATCGGTTCATTTTGATTTTTACCAATCGCTATTTAATACATTTTCTCATTGCCTTAATTGGAATCGGAGTCACTTTTTCCAATGTCTTAGGCTATGAAACCAAAGATGATTATGGACAAAAAGCTCTGATGTATCAGTTGGCTGGCATTAGTAATGCGGAAATAATAGAAGACTCAGCTGCAATCAAAGATGATTTTAAGATTCACAATTATCAAGATCCTTCTTTATTTATGGAAGAAGGTTTTTTTGTTGCCCTGGAAAACGCTGATGATGATAATGTTTTTACTGACAACATTACGACCCAAGGAGATTTGGCTTTAATCAAGCCGGACATAGCTGATACTGAAGGAGAAACAACCAAGGGCCCGGGAGGAATCAGGGAGTACGTCGTAGTTGAAGGTGACACGATTGCCAAAATCGCCGGCAGGTTTGGTGTTTCAGTTAATACCATTCTTTGGGCCAATGGATTATCTTCAACTTCTTTGGTAAAGCCGGGACAGAAATTAAAAGTGCCCTCAGTTTCTGGTGTAGTGCATACAGTGGTAAGAGGCGATACTCTTGGCAGGATTGCTCAGAAGTATGCCGTCTCTGAATCAACTATTAGAGATTCCAACATAGTTGATGGCGACAATCTTTCAATCGGCCAAACCTTGGTCATTCCTGGCGGAAGATTGATAGAAACAGCCAAGCCCAGAACTTCAGTTGCGCAAACTGTACCTAAGCCTTCGGGTGGCAGCACCGTGGTTGTTTCCGGCACAGGAAAAATGTCTTGGCCTAGCGCTTGTTATAGAATTTCCCAATACTACAAGGGCTGGATTCATACCGGAGTCGACATTGCTTGTCCTAGCGGCAGCGTGTTGCGAGCAGCTGACGCAGGAAGAGTAACCAGGGTTCAATATGGACGCACTGGCTATGGGTACAATGTTATTATTGACCATGGCAATGGAATTTCCACTTTGTATGCTCACATGAGCAGGATAGATGTAGTTGTTGGGCAATACGTCGCCAAGGGTGAATCCATTGGCGCCGAAGGATCAACTGGCAGATCAACCGGCCCCCACCTTCACTTTGAGGTTAGAATTGGCGGGGCTCACGTCAATCCGCTTAATTACATCAGATAGTTGACAAAATTTGATTTTTATTATAATATAGTTAGTTGTCCTTTTTAATCTTGTCGCAGAATAAACCACCAGCAAAGGAGGAAGAAATATGGAAGTTAGATGCGATGACCCTCGTTGCTTCAGGGTTTTTCATCTTATGAGCTATCATGTCGAGGCCTCTAGTCGCTCGGATGGGAAGATAGCCTTAATGGTAACCTGTCCTTCGTGTGGACAAAAGATGTCCTCGGTCTTTGGGCTTAGCAAAGAAGAGCCCCAAAATCAAAAAAAAAGAAAGGAGATTGGCAGTGTCGAAGGTTGACGTTGTAGTAAAATGCGGCCATTGCGGTGAAAGGTTTTTCATCACCGGAGACGGCATTTTTTTCGATTGTCCCTCATGCGATAGGCTGTTTGACCGGAGAAAGATTGATCCAGTCTTTTTGTCTGGAATGATACAGGAAGTAATGAGGGAATCGTTACGCCAGAAACAGGCGGAGTCCGCGGCATGAGCGCGCGGCACAGACATCGACGAGTCGAAGTCCGAACGGATTACGACTCTTTTTTTATTCAGTTTTAATCCGATATTGCAGGGCTTCGGCCAAGTGGCGCGATTCAATCGTCTCACTTTCATCCAAATCAGCGATGGTGCGAGACACTTTTAGTATTCGGAAGTATGAGCGAGGAGAGAGTCTCATTTTTTCCACCGCTTGTTTTAATAAATTTTTACCATTCTGGTCCAGAGCGCAAAAAATTTCCGTTTGCCTTGAGTTCATTTCGCTGTTAGAAAAAATGGATTCTTTTTCGAATCGAGTCAGTTGCCTGTCACGCGCTTTTTGGACGCGAAGACGGATTTCAGCTGAAGTTTCTCCTGAAGCGGTTTGAGCCAACTCCTCAAATTTGATGCGTGGCACTTCCAGATGTAAATCAATCCTATCAAGCAGGGGGCCCGAGGCTCTTTTTTGATAACGTAGTATCTCTGCGGGCGAACAAAGACAGTCTTTTTCCGGGTCATTGAGATAACCGCAAGGGCAAGGGTTCATAGCGGCAACTAGCAAGAATTTGGCGGGAAAACGCACAGTTCCAGAGGCCCTGGAAACAGTGATTATCCCGTCTTCCAGTGGTTGCCTCAGGTTTTCTAGCACTGATTTGGGAAATTCTAGAAATTCATCAAGAAATAAGACGCCACGATGCGCCAAAGAAATCTCTCCCGGCTTGAGGTTGGTCGTGCCGCCGACTAAAGAAATTGAAGAAGCGCTGTGATGCGGGGCGCGGAAAGGTCGAGAGGTTATTAGTGGCTGTTCCGCTTCCAGTAATCCGGCCGCCGAATAGATTTTTGTAACCTCCAAACTTTCTTCCTGCTCCATACGGGGCATAATCGAGGGGACCGTTTTTGCTAACATGGTTTTTCCCGATCCGGGCGGACCAGAAAAAAGCAAATTGTGATTGCCACTGGCCGCGATTTCCAAAGCTCGTTTGGCGCAGTCTTGTCCTCTGATGTAAGAAATGTCGATTCCGCAAAAAGTTGTTTCAATAATGTCGTCAGATTCTTTTTGGTAGGAAGTAATAAGTTTATTTCCTCTGAGGTGACTGATTAGATCGCTCAGATTTTCCGCAGGATATATTTCTAGGTCGGGGATGAGCGATGCTTCCTTAGCGTTAATCGAGGGAAGAAATATTTTCTTAATATTATTTTTACGACAAGCAATAGCAAAAGAAATAATGCCGGCCACCGGACGCAACGATCCATCTAAAGCCAATTCTCCTACAAATAAACAGTCATCGATAATTGCCGGCAGTTGTTTGGATTGAATCAGACAAGCAACGGCAATCGGCAAATCATAATGGGTGCCGGTTTTTTTGATGTCGGCCGGAGCCATGTTAATGATTACGTTGCCACGAGGGAAGTCCAAGTTGGAATTCTTGATAGCGCTACGAACCCGGCTTTTACTCTCATCGACTGCCTTATCTGGAAGTCCGACGATAGTCATTCCCGGCATGCCGTGCGGCGAATGGTCGGCTTCAATCTCAATGATTTCAGAATCAAGGCCGATTAGGGCCGCGGAGAAGGTTTTTGCCGGCATGGGTTAGATATTATGATAATTATTAATTATAACATGAAGCTGATTATCTTCCTATTTTAGGTAAAAAACTGCTTTTTTTGCCGACTAAAGCGGTTTTTTGCCCGATATTTGACTTTTCACTGAAAATGGGTTATTATTTTAGAGTAAATTTTTAGAAAATATCAAAGAGTATGGCTAACGAAAACTTGAAAAAAGATTGGCACGAGAAAGTACTGCCTTCAGTAAAACCGGGCGTAACCATTAAGGTCCATCAAATCATCAAGGAAAAAAATACCAAGGGCGAAGAAAAACAAAGAATTCAAATTTTTGAAGGCATTGTTTTGGCTCGTCGTGGCGGCGCCGGCAAAAGCGCTACCATCACCGTCAGGAAAGTTGCTTCCGGAGGAGTTGGAGTTGAGAGGATTTTCCCTATCTGGTCTCCAGCTATCGCTAAAATTGATTTAGTAAAAGAAGCCAAAGTCAGACGTTCCAAGTTATATTATCTTAAGGATTATCCAAAGAAGTTGTCAGAGAAGATTCTTTCTGGCAAGTAATTTCTTGGATTGGAATAAGGCCTGGAAACGGGCCTTTTGCTGACGTGGCGGAACTGGTATACGCGCATGCTTGAGGTGCATGTGCCTTCGGGCTTGGGAGTTCGAGTCTCCCCGTCAGCATAAATTTAATATGCGGCTTTGCCGCAGAGTAAATTTATGGTTATGGTGAGTGAGACTCGAACTCGCCAGCAGTGAGACAAAAATTTCAGTGGAAGCTGAAATTTGCAGTCGAGACGCCAAATAATGCGACCGTAGGAGCATTATTTGCTGGCGCGGGATAAACAAATATTTTGCTTTTGGCAAAATATTTGTGCGACAAAGTCTCCCCGTCAGCATTGGCAAATAAGCACGCCTAGCTCAGTTGGTTAGAGCATCTCGTTTACACCGAGGGGGTCAGGGGTTCGAATCCCTTGGCGTGCACAGTTAAGATTGCAGTAGTCATCTTAATAATATTATCTAAGTTAAATCACTTACCTGACGGCAGAAGCGAAACAAGCCGATAGGCGAAGTTGAGCGTAGATGAATGCGACCAGCGGGAGCATTCAGGTCTGCCGCGGAACAAGGGTTCGAATCCCTTGGCGTGCACCAAGATTTTATTTAAACATTATGCTTGTCGCCATCATTGTTGGAATTATTACTGTTATCGTGGGCGTAGCCATGGTTTGGAAACCAAGATTTTTTGTTGACTTTATCGGACATCAGGAGTGGGCAGAAAAAGTTTTTGGAGTCCATGAAGACGAGACAGCTTTTAAGGTCATTGGCATAATAGTTATCTTGATTGGCGCCTTCATCATGACCGGAATTATAAATGATTTGCTGATGTGGTTTTTCGCTCCAACTTTCCGGGCAGCAGAAAATTTGAAAAAATAATCATGGGCCTTTAGCTCAGTTGGCTAGAGCACCTGCTTTGCAAGCAGGGGGTCAAGGGTTCGAATCCCTTAAGGTCCACAAAAAACTTAAAAGACGGGTGTAATGCCCGTCTTTTAAGTTTATGTCAAGCACAAAATATATTAAAACCCTTTTTTAATCTTATTTAACCAATCTTTGATCATCGCGGACAGTTCTTTGCTTTTGGGAAGTTTAGCGTAATGATGTCCAAATTTGTATTTGAAAATATCGGTTTTGATTTCCCCAAGCAAGGCGCGGTATACCTCACAAGCAATATACTTAGCCGCCACGTTTAATCTGCCATCCGATTCAAAGCGCCTCACTGAAACATAAATTTTAGGCTTCTTGAGCATTTTGAACTTGCCGAATTTTTGGGCTCGAGAAATATATTCATGATCTTCCGCTAACTTGATCGATTCATTGTAGCCACCAATTTTGTCGTGCAAAGATTTTTTAATTAAGATGCAAAAACCCCCGGCATGCGGGTAAAAATATTGTGTTAGCTGGATATAGGCATTGGCTACTCCATGCATCATCTGGTCTATTAGCTTATCGCTTAGCGGTATGGCGGCACAGGTCGCAGCGTCAGCCCCGGTCTCCTCCGCTTCTTCGATTAAGAATTTGAAGAATTTGCCTGACAAAAAGACATCGGAATCAAGAAATAAAAGCCACTCGCCTCGGGCTTCTTTGGCTCCGGCATTGCGGCCGACTGCGGGCATGCCGCCCTTAATGGATTTAACTCCATATTCCCTAGCAATTTCTAGGGTTTTATCAGCTGATCCGGCATCAGCCAGGATTACTTCGTAATCTTTGAAATCTTGATCCTTGATCGATTCAAACAGGGTGGGCAAGGATTTTTCCTCATTGAGGGCGGGAATAATAATGCTTAGTTTTGGCATATGTTTGACATTACTAAGTATAATTCAAGGAGTCTTTTTTGGCAATCCTTATCTTTTTTTGATATAATTTTTATGTAAATAATTTTTAGTTATCAAAATTATGTCTAGGAGGGGCATCGTCGTTTTATTTTTTTCCGCTGTCACGTTGTTTGGCGGATTTTTCTTTTTGTCGAAATTTTCTCTGGCATCTTCGGCTGGCTTTGTTGAGCTTATAAATCACGATGGAACTTTAGAGAATAATACTTCTTGGACAGATATTGATTGCGCCACTTCTTCTGCCGGATATATTATTTTTAAAACGAGCAGCTCAGAATTAATCAGTCCGGAAATTGACTTGCCAATTTGTGTTTCCGCGGTCTTGAATTTTCAAGCCAGAACTTATTGGGGAGAAGAGTATAATTCATCAACCAAAGGAACAACTTCCGATATTCACATAAAAATAAAATCAGGCGAAAGCGAAGAAAATCTTTTATCTAAGCCAACGAAGGGCAATGTTATGTCTTCAACTCCCTCCATTGATTTGACTAAATATTGCGGCAGTAAATTAACGCTAAGTTTTGGCTCTCTCAGTGCAACAAGCTCCGTTGGCTTTGGTTTGGATAATATCAAGGTAGAATACCAGCCGGTTATCGTCAACCAACTTCCGATTGCTAATGCAGGAGTCGACAAAGATGCGGAAGTGGATGAATTGGTAGATTTTGACGGAACGTCATCTAGCGATCCCGATGGCTTAGTTACTTCTTGGTATTGGGATTTCGGCGCCTTTCAGTTATTGGGAGCGACAACTTCCTATGCTTTTAGTGCTACCGGCACTTATCAAGTGGCTTTGACTGTTACAGACGACCAGGGGGCCACTTCTTCTCCTGATTATGCAGTAGTCAATGTTAGGGAACGAGGATCAGCCACTTCTACGGCCACCACCACCGCTAGCACTACCGTCTTCTCTGTTGGCGATATTTTGATTAATGAATTATTACCGGCGCCAACCTCGGGCAATAAAGAATGGATAGAATTATATAATGATACGGATAGTCCAATTGATCTTTCCGGCTGGACATTGCTCAATAAAGAAGGGTCGAAATATAGTACCACGACGCTTTTCGGAATCATTGATCCCGATGATTTTTTGATAGTAGAGGGCATTGTCGGCAGTCTCAACAATTCGGGAGACGAGGTTATTCTCAAAGATTTGGCAGGACAAATAATCAGTCAAACTTCTTATGGGGATTTTTCTTCTTGTTACGATTGCGCTTGGGCCAGAGGCGATGCCGGCAGTTATTTGATTACCATAACGCCAACAAAGAATGCAATAAATATCATAACCCCCAAAGTTAGCGCCCCTCCCGGAGGGTTTTCGAATGTTATTGATAAGGAGGCAATATCTACCACGACTGAAAGCAATCAAGCAACCACCACGCCAAAGACAGAAGACGTTGCTAAAGTAGCGTTATTGGTAATTATCAATGAAGTTTATCCCAATCCCGATTCCGGACAGGAAGAATTTATTGAGTTTAGGAATTTGGATACTAAGTCGGCCGACCTCTCGGGATTAGTGATTGCCGACGCTTCAAAAAAGAAGTTTAAGATCGCCTCGTCTACTGTTTTGGAGGCTGGCGGTTACGCCGTTTTCCTACGCAGTCAATCCAATATTGCTCTCAATAACTCTGGTTTGGAAACAATTTCTTTGTCTTATGCCGATGGATCAATAATTGATAAGGTTTCTTATAGTGGCAGTAAAAAGGGAAAATCATTTTCTCGCAAAGATTCCGGCGAATGGCAGTGGAGCGATGTACCGACTCCGGCTCAAGAAAATATTTTTTCTTTGCCGGCAGAAGAATTGCCCACGGCAAAGCTTTCCGTTGCCACCAGCAAAACAACAGTCAAAAAAGTAACGACAAAAACCACAAAAAGTTCGTCAGCTGTTGTCAGCAGTTCTCTGGATCAAGTGCGAGGATTGGAAAACGGTTCTCGAGTCAGGGTTTCCGGAGTAGTTTCGGTTGCTCCCGGAGTATTGGGAGCGCAAATTTTTTATATTGCCGGATCAGGCATCCAGATCTATTCTTATAATAAAACATTTCCCGACTTGAAATTAGGCAATCAAATAGAAGTTACCGGTGAATTGTCAGAATCAGGGGGCGAAAGGCGCATTAAAATTTCTTCTATTGAAGATATTAAAGTTTTAGGAAGTGGCGAGGCGCCAGTGCCCCATCAGATTTCTACTGCCGACGTCGGAGAGGAATATGAGGGATCATTGGTGATGATCGAGGGCGACCTTTTAGAAAAGAAAAGCCGCAATCTTTTTATTGATGATGGCAGTGGCGCTGAAGCCAAGGGCTACATCAGAAACCATATTGCCATAGAAGATTTGGAAATAAAAGAGGGAGAAAAAATAAGGCTTATAGGAATAGTTTCTCAAACTTCTTCCGGATATCGAGTCCTGCCCCGTTTCCCTCAAGATATAGAAATTATCAAAGGAGAGGTGAAGGGAGATTTTGAGGTTTCCTCTCGCGCTTTTGGTAAAGAGTATTATTTGGCTGCACTAATTGTTTTTTTAGCGGCTGTAATAATTTGGCTGATTTATAAATGGCCCGACAAAAAAGCCCCGAAGTAATCGGGCTTTTTAATTCACCAGATAAACCACCGGCGCCAGCCGGTGAGTGCGTTTGAAAGCGTAGCTCTTGGAAGTATAATAAAATCACCTAACCAAGAAGGGAGGTGATTTTATTTATGGGTTCCCATAGAAGGATTCTTCTCTACCAGCTTGAACATTGCACTTACCACTGTAGTTACCACATCGTGTGGACGCCTCGCTACCGTGGCAAAGTACTGGCAGATAACTATATTAAACAGGAATTACGCAGAATGTTCAACCAGATCGCCAATTGGAAGGACTTAAAGATACATGCTTGGCACATTGGAGATGAGCATATCCATCTGCACATCTCTATTCCTCCAAAGTACTCCATCGCTTATGTCATCCAAATATTGAAAGGCAAGACTTCCGGCTGGATCAAGAAGAAGACAAAGAAATTCCCCAAAGGAGCGCTTTGGGGCAGAGGATATTTTGTTTCTACTCTTGGCGCTGATGAAGCTTCCGTAAAGAAGTATGTCCAAAATCAGTCACACCATCAGGTTAACATGAGTCAGCTAAAACTTAATGTCTAAGTCGGCGTAGCCGACTAAACAGAAACCCCCGGCGTTTAAGCCGGGGGTATGTTCATTTTTATAATGCCTCTACCCCTACGATCACTGGATTAGTTGCTCAAATGTGTTCTTTTTTGCCACCCATAGGACATAACGAGATTGGAAAAGTAAATATGAAGTTCGATCGGCTTTCTTGCCTGCCCGAGATATTAAAGAAAAACGGCTATAATTATGCCGCCTATATCACAGCGGTTGAAAAAGAGTATTCCAGTAAAGATTCGATTTTTGATAGCATGGGAATGGATGAGGTTTTGGGCTCTAAAGAGATCGGAGAAATAATTAAACAAGTCTCCCGCTCGACTTGGGGCTATTCGGATCATCAAACTTTTCCAGTTATAGACTGGATAATTGAAAACAAGGCCAAAGAACCCTTTTTCATACTCTTTTCAACTCTTGATTCACATCAGCCTTTTAATCTTGTAAGCGATGTTATTAATTATCAAGAAGGCAGTAGCCCATTATTAAATACTATTCATACTACCGATGACGCGTTTGGAATTTTTTGGGAAAAATTTAAGGCTAGTGAACTTTATGAAAATACTATAGTTATAGCGGTTGCTGATCATGCTGTTTTCCCTCGTTCTTATTCTTTTGCTAAAGATTATTTTCCTCAAGAGGCTGAGGGAAATGGGCCGAATGTTTATGACAGGAGTCTCCTAATGATTTATGTGCCTAATAGCTTTCTTCCTGATCGCATAGAAACTTATTCTAGCTCAATAGATATGCCCCCAACTATTATGGAAATTTTGGGAATGGGCGGTAGGGAAATTTTTGATGGAAAATCAATACTATCAGATAGGAAGGATTTTCCCAATATTTTAGGTATGCACGAGTTCGGTTTGTATATTAATCAATTAAATCAGGACGGTACGAGACGGGAGAGTTACTCAATGCCACAAGAGTTGTCTTGCGATTTAAATAATTCTTATGGCAATCAACAGGAGCCTCTTTCTTTATGTGAGTATCTTAATTTTTATAAATGGAAAAGGTTGATGTTAGAAGAGGGTAGGCTTTGGGATGATAACAATCTGGATGAATAATAAAAAACTTCACCCTAGGGTGAAGTTTTTTATTGTCCAAATATGTTTGTAAGCCGAATTCTGTATCCGCCAAAGGCGGATGATAGCCATCTGTCTGCTGTTGCCGTTACCGGCACAGTCAAGCCCCTATACAGGGTTGCACTAGGTAGAGTTTACCACGGGCGCTCCATTGCTGGAGGCCGAGTGTCTTAGCGATAATTTAAAGAGATATCTCAGCTTCAAATTACCACACAAACACACTTTTCACCTTTCATCCGTCGAAACGGACTAGTATTGTCTCTGTGGAACTGGTCCTCTTGGATCGTTGCCGAGCCAAGGATGGGCGTTACCCATTACCGCGACATTCGCCGAAGCGAAAGAGTGTTCGGACTTTCCTCCCTCCGCCGAGGCGGAGAGTAGCTATCCCACATATTTGGACGACTTAATTTTATCATATTTTTTTGAGTTTGTCAATTGTTTTAAGTGGCTAGCTTGAAAAATGGCTTTTTTTGTGATATAGTCATGTTGCAGTAATTACAATCAAATAATGCGGAATCGTCTAATGGGGTGGATGCGACCATAAGGAGCATCGCCCGGCAGCAGCAAGGCTAGGCCGATAGGCCGAAGCCGAGCGCCGCTGAAAGTTAATAACTTTCAGCGCTGCCGAGGAAGGAAACGTCGGAGAAATAATTACAATCGAATAATGCGGGATCGTCTAATGGTAGGACGCAGCTCTCTGGAAGCTGTTATATTGGTTCGAATCCAGTTCCCGCAGCAGACACATTCAATGTGAACTCAGAATTTCTTAAAGTAAGAGACCGTTCACCCAGCCCCGCCAATGGCGGGGCGGGTTTCGTGTGCGATCGGCGTAGTGATTATGCTGTTCGATAATGTCTTGAACATCATCAAAAAGTTTCTTAGTGGAAGGTACCCATTTTCTTAGACACATTGTCCATGGGTCAATTGATATTGCCGACTGTACATTACAGGCGGCATTTTTAATTTAGTATGTATTCTCTCGTTATTATACTGATGAATAGTTCTATAAATATTATAGACCAATTCCCCTAAAGTGTTAAACCTGTCTGGATCACCTAAGTCTAGTTTAAACTGATTATAGAATGACTCTTGATAACCATTTTCCCAGGGGCAACCCGGCCTGCTCATTGATTGCCTAATCCCTAGACTGCGGCAGATACCAGAATAATCATGAGAGGCATATTCACTGCCATGGTCGGAATGGAGTATTTTAGCCGGACTATTGCTATGAGCGGCTGAGAACAAGGCATTTATTATTAACTCGTTACTGTGATTAGTTAATACACTATAGCCGACTATCTTCCTCGTGTAGATATCTATGATGGTGGCCACGTAGATAAACTTTCCCTGGTATTTGATATGAGTGAAATCACTGGCCCAGATATGATTGGGATATTCAGGGATATTGTTTAAGAGCAGATTCGGGAAGGCTAGATCTCTCGTTGCCTTGTTATATTTGAATTTCTTGCCTCTTTTTCGATATGGCTTGAGACCATATAGCCTCATCACTCTTAGTATTCTTTTTCTGTTAACTTTCAAATGAATAGCTAGTCGCTTATGCCCATAGCTAGGATGCTTATGGAGCACTTTTTCTATTTCTGTCTTCATCTTCCAATCTTTAGCTCTTTGCTTATGATGGTAGTATAGCAGCTGCCGTGATACCCCGATATCTCTAGCTACCTGGGACTTATTGTCCCGTTTCATAACTAATTCTTTTTTTTAGCCTGAGACAGGCTAATAGTTAACTCGCCAACTAGAGCTAGCAGTTCTTTATTCTGTTTCTCTAGTTTAGAGAACTCTTTCCAGCTTGGTTGAGATTGCCTAGCCAGCTATATATCGTATTAGGGCTAATGCCATGTTCTTCGGCTACCTTAGCTACTGATGAGCCTTCTTCTTTAACCCGCTTGAGGATTTGCTCCTTCATCTCGCTTGAGATTTTAAACGCTTTTTTCATATGTTTCTAGTTTAGTAACACATGGAGAAAGTGTCTAGTGTTTGGGGTAC
>MWBE01000020.1 GCA_002068915.1 Parcubacteria group bacterium ADurb.Bin326 | reverse complement strand
GTAGAGTTAGGGCGGTTATGGCACCAAAAGGAGCAACTTTAACTAAGTCAGATATTGAAAAGATTAATGATGAAGCCAAAAAACAAGGTGCTAAAGGCGTGGCTTCAATCTTGATTGAGGAATCCGGTGAATATAACTCAATGATTGTTAAGTTTTTGGGAGAAGATTTAGTTAAACGGCTGGCCGAGAAATTGGGAGCAGGTAAGGGCGATGCTATGTTTTTCTGCGCCGACAAGGAAAAGACGGCTGCTAGAGTCATGGGTCAGGTTCGTTTGGCTTTGGGCAATAAGCTGGATTTGATCGATAGAACCAAGATGGCTTATTGCTGGATCGTTGACTTTCCTATGTTCGAATATAACGAGGAATTGAAAAAAATAGATTTTGGACACAACCCGTTCTCTATGCCTCAAGGTGGCATGGATGCCTTACTAAATAAGGATCCCTTAGACATTCTGGCCTATCAATATGACATTGTTTTAAACGGCATAGAATTATCATCGGGGGCTGTCCGTAATAATGTGCCAGAGATTATGTATAAGGCATTTGAAATTGCTGGTTATGGGCCAGAGACGGTCGATGTCAAATTCGGCCATATGATTGCTGCTTTCAAATTCGGCGCTCCGCCTCACTGTGGTTTTGCTCCCGGTATTGAGCGTTATGTAATGTTGCTTAGAGATGAGCCTAGTATTCGTGAGATTACCGCCTTTCCTAAGAACGGCCGTGCCGAAGAACCGATGGTTGGATCTCCGTCAGAGGTTTCACAAACACAATTGGACGAGCTTTGCTTAAAAATTAATTCGCCTGTTGATAAAGAATAGTTTTAGTTGATGATAGCGGCCGGAAGATTCTTGCGGCCGCGAATGATAAACTAAAAATATGGAAGGGATAAAAAAGAATTGGATTATTTTTTCAGTTCTAAGCGTTGTGGTAGTGATCACGATTATCTTTTTAATTAGTGCGCGCGGCAGTGAAGACGATTGGATTTGTAAAGAGGGATTATGGACAAAGCACGGCAACCCTAGCTCAGCGATGCCTAACACCCCTTGTCCGGGAGCCATCGCCTGTACTTTGGATGCTAGAATTTGTCCAGACGGGTCTGCTGTTGGCCGACAAGGCCCTAACTGCGAATTTGCCCCGTGTCCGGGTGATGAAGCCACTTCAACGGAACCGGTTGGGTTAGCTAATCCTGCTTCTGCCAATTGTAAGGATAAGGGTGGTAATTTAGTGATGTGGGAGGGTCCGATCGGGCAGTATGGGCTGTGTTTTTTTGACGACAATCGCGCTTGTGAAGAATGGGCGATGCTAAGAGGTGACTGTCCCGTTGGCGGAGTAAAAACCACGGGTTACGACACAGAAGCCCAGAGATATTGCGCCTGGTCCGGAGGCTCGACCTCGGCTGTACCCAATGCCATCTGCAAATTTAAAGATGGTTCTCAGTGCAATGTAGAGGAGTTTTATAATGGCAAGTGCCAAAAAGGTGAAAAAATCTAAAAAGATATTATGAAAAAATTAACATTGGCAGACGTTAAGTCAAATCCTTATGTGGATAATTTCATCCGTCAGACGGAAAAATATTTGATAGCTTTAGGGTATACAGATCACGGGTTTAGACATGTAGGAATTGTCTCGCAACGTTGCATGGACTTGGCTAAGCAACTAGGCCTGAGCCAGCACGACCAGGAATTGGCGGGAATCGTCGGCTATTGCCACGACATGGCCAATTTTTTAGGTCGTACCCAGCACCATTATTGGGCGGCCATGCTATTTTCGCAAATATTTATTCCGGAATATGAGCCGGAAGATGTTTCTCGCGTCTGTCAGGCCATTGTCAGTCACGATAAGGATGACCTTAGGATCGTTGATAAGCTTTCGGCTGTATTGATTTTGGCGGATAAATCCGATGTGCACCGCAGTCGAGTGATCGATAGTGGCGCTAAGGATTTTGACCAAGATATACACGATCGCGTCAATTATGCGGCGACCGGAAATTCTTTGACTGTTGACAGAAAGAAAAAGTATGTGACCCTAAAGATTCAAATTGATACCAAACAGGCTGAGCCGATTGACTATTTTGAAATCTTTATTGACCGCATGAGTTTTTGTCGTTTGGCAGCAGAGTTCTTGGGTTATAAATTTGTTTTAGTTATCAATAATTTCCGTTTGTCATAAAATACAAAAATATGGAAAACACTATTAATAACGCTGGTAACGCCGAGGTTTCCGCCAAGGGCAAGGGAGCCTTCGATGCCTTTCTCAATTTACTCTCCCTCATCACCTTGGGCTGGTTATCACACGCTTTCGGAGCTGTTTGCTTCCAATTGATAAATAAAAACTTAGGGGATCTAAACAGCTATATTTCCTCGCCACAGTATTACAATGGCATGCTCAAGTATGGTATCGCTTCTTTGCTTGTTATTACCCCGGTGTATTTTTTGGCAATCAACTTGCTGCACAGTCAGTACAAAAAAGGCGAGCTAAGTCATAACAGCGGAATTTACAAATGGCTGACTTATTTGATGCTGTTGGTTTCCTCGCTTACCATTATTGGATCTCTGATAACATTAATCACTAGCTTTTTGGATGGCAATTACACTCTGCCTTTCATTTTAAAAGTTTTGACAGTAATTGTGATCGCTTCGACTATTTTTGGTTATTATTTGTATGACTTGCGACGCAAAGATTACGCTCAAAAAGACAAGGTTTCCATTATCGTTGGCGCTGTAGTAGTAGTGGCGGCGATAATAGCCGTGGTTGTAGGATTTTTGAATGTAGACACTCCAATACAGGCGCGTCAACGTTTGGAAGACGGCAAAATTCAGGAGGCGTTGAATCAAACTTATTACTTCATCAATAATTCCTATTACTCCAGTCAAAAACTAGAGGACTCTTATGATCTCAAGGCGATATTAACGGGTTATGGATTCTCTACTCAAAATATCGTCTATCGCAAGGTTTCTGATCAGGAGTATGAATTATGCGCTGATTTTAAAGCTAAAGATCAAGTTTTGGGAGATAAGTTTATGCCTTGGTTTAATCATGAAGCGGGACATCAATGCTACACCATCAATGCGCAAAAAGAGTACGATAAAACTTATAAAACAATACAACAACCGGCTCCGGTAGCAACCCCAGAAACTCCGGCGACCACGGCTCCTGCCGTTAAATAATAAACGTATGCCAATACCGGCAAAAGTAAAAAAATACTTAGACAGCAAGGGCGTCGATTATGAAGAATTGGCGCATAAGACCGTCTATACCGCCTATGATGCGGCGCAAACTCTCAAAAAACAGCTCAAAGAGATTGCTAAGACAATCTTGGTAGAAGCGGACAAGACGCACGCTTTAGTAGTACTTCCAGCTGACAAAAAGATTGATATGGAAAAGCTCAAGAAAGCTTTGGGCGCTAAGAAAATTTCCATTCCCAATGAGAAAGTCATGATTAAGGTTTTAAAAATTAAACCTGGAACCTTGTCATCGTTTGGTCGCTTGCATGATTTGGAAGTGGTAGTGGATAAAGCAATGTTGGGAGTTAAAAAAGCCGTAGTTTCTACCGGCAGCTTCACCGATTCCGTATTTATCAAAGTAAAAGACTTCGTGCAGTCTGAGGAGGCTCGTTTGGCTAACGTTGCCATGTCGGGAGGCTACAAGATTCCCAAGAAAATGAAGAAACAGATGAAGAAGGTTAAGTCTGCCGTTGCCAAAAAGAAGGCAGCCAAAAAACCAACCAAGAAAGCCTCTAAGCCGGCAAAAAAAGCCGTGAAAAAAGTTGCTAAGAAAGCCGTTAAAAAGACGGCCAAGCCAGCCACCAAAAAAGTTGTCAAAAAGACAGTAAAGAAAGTTGTAAAAAAGAAATAGCTTGATGCTTAATTTCCAATTAGATAAGTTTAGCGGTCCTTTGGATCTCCTGTTGCAATTGATTGAACAGGAGGAACTTGATATTTCCCAGGTGTCACTGGCCAAGGTAACTGATCAATATTTGGCTTATCTGGACGAGCAACAGGATTTGCCCACCGATGAATTGGCTGACTTCCTGACCATTGCCACCAAACTTTTGGTAATTAAGTCCAAGATTTTATTGCCTCAATTAGCCGATGAGGAAGAGGATAGCGCTGAGCAATTAGAGGCGCAACTCAAGATGTACAAGGAATATCTCGAGGCGTCGAAGAAAATAGAGCAGATGATTGCTGGAAAAAATTTCTTGTTTACTCGCGAGCGTGTGGCGGTAGATTTTCGTCCCGTTTTCTCTCCTCCTCCAGAATTGGGCGCTACTGATTTGACCAATGTTTTTTATGAAATACTCAAAAGGGTCGAATATGTCACTAATCTGCCGCAAAAAATCATGGAGCGCGCGGTTAGCTTGCGCGAAATGGTTGACGGTATCCGTAGCGCTTTGACTCAGGCCTCCAAACTCAGTTTTAAGAAAGTAATCAAGACGGCAAAGTCCAAGCACGAGGTAGTAGTTTGTTTTATGGCTTTGTTGGAACTGATTAAGTCGGGAGAGGCTGCAGTAAGCCAAGTCGGGGTTTTTGATGAGATCTATGTTGAAAAAGCGCAGTCCTAGTAAAAATAAAATTATGAATGAGATAAAAAATAAAATAGAATCGTTGCTGTTCATCTCGCACAAGCCTCTTTCCGTGGCAGAGTTGGCGAAGCTAGTCGGTTCGGATAAGAGTGAGATAGAGACGTCTCTTGAATCTCTGCGCGAGGATTATGCGCAAAAAGCCGGCGGTATTGAGTTGATAAAGTTGGAAGACAAATATCAATTAGCAACCGTAGCCGCCAATAGCGAACTCACGGCCCGTTTTTTGAAGATTGAGGCTACCGGGGAATTGACTCGCCCTTCGCTAGAGGCTTTGACAATCATTGCTTATCGCGGACCGATTTCCAAGGCGGAGTTAGAATTGATTCGTGGCGTCAATTGTTCTATTATTTTACGCAATCTTTTGATAAGAGGATTAATTGAAATGCGCGACGATAAAGTTAAGGCAACCAACGTCTATCAAATAACTGTCGATTTCCTTAAATATTTGGGAATTTCAGAGGTTTCGCAATTACCCGATTATGAAAGGCTTAATCGCAACAATAATTTAGACAAGTTGTTGGCAGGACTTTCGGGCAACCCGGTTGAGACGACCGTCGATGAAGCAATTGAAACAACGACACAGCAATATTAATATAAACGAACCATGCTTGAAACAATCGTTAATCTATTTATTGCCGGAGTATTTCTACAGGCTCAAGCCGTAACTCCGGCTACGGCCGTCATGCCGGCAGAAAATTTGATTTTGGAAAGTCGTCAATCCGAGGCCTCGACGCCTTTTAAGGATCCGGCTAAACAAAGCTTGGGAGTAAAAGTTACAGCCAGAAGTTTTGTAGTAGTAGAGCCGGAAACCGGAGCAGTGATTTATGAAAAAAATTCCCAAGAAAAAAGATCGATTGCTAGCATCACCAAGTTGATGACCGCTTTGACTTTTTTGGATTTCAATCCCGGCTGGGACAAAGATTATACAATGACCGTCTCCGATGCCAGGGCGGGAGCTAAACCCGTTTTGATGACCGGAGAAAAAGTTAAGGTTAAAGACTTGTTTTATGCCATGATGGTTGCCTCCTCCAATGAGGCAGCAGTCGCTCTGGCCAACTCTACTGGCTTGAGTCCCGAGGAGTTTGCCAAACAAATGAATTTCCGCGCTAAACTTTTGGGCATGAATGACTCTAATTTTGTCGAGCCGAGCGGACTTGATAGCGAAAACAAGTCCACCGCTAAAGATTTGATAAGGTTGGTTGACGTAGTTTTTAGCCATTCGGAAATCAGAAAAGCCGGAGGTACCAAGCAATACGATTTGAAGATTATTAACAAAAATGAAACAAGGACCATCTATAGTACGGACAAGATATTAAAAGAAGATTTTGGTTTTAAGGATCAGTCCTATAGATTAGAAGCCGGCAAAACCGGATATTTGGGGGCGGCAGGGTATTGTTTTGCCTCTCAAGTGCGCGATCAAAATGATCGACGACTGCTGATAGCGGTGCTGGGCAGCTCGACTACATACGACAGGTTTTCTGATACTAAAAGTTTAGCCTATTGGGTTTTCAATAATTTCAGATGGTAATAATATGAAAAAACCAATCATCATCGGCAACTGGAAAATGAAATTGGATTATCGCCGGAGCATGGCTTTGGCTCAGGAATTGGCAACTTTAGCTAATCCGGTCGACACTTCGGATAACGACGTAGTCGTTTGTCCGTCGCATTCTTCTTTTTTATTGGTTTCTGAGATTTTGAAAAATTCAGGAGTCCAAATGGGAGTGCAAGATATTTTTTGGGAGGATAATGGAGCCTTCACCGGTTGCGAGTCGCCTAAATTTTTATCTGAGGCTGGTTGCAAGTATGCCATCATTGGACACTCTGAGCGTAGACAAAATCTTGGCGAGACTGACGCCGTGGTGCATCGAAAAATCAAAGGAGCGCTTGATAACGGAATTGTTCCGGTGTTGTGTGTGGGAGAAACTCTGGCGGAGCGACAACAGGGCATGGCTGACAATATCATTTTTACTCAAGTAACCAAAGCACTGTCGGGAATTGATTTAGTTTCTAGTGAAGAGTTAATAATCGCTTATGAACCTGTTTGGGTGATAGGTTCGGGAAGACCAATCGATCCAGAAGAAGCGGAGCGCGCTTTTAGGATTATTTATCAAGCCGTGGTTGATCTTTGGCCTTTGACAATTGCTCAGACAAATGTCAGGATAATTTATGGCGGAAGCATTGATGCCTCCGATTTTCGCGACTTTTCCGCCCTAGACCATTTTTCCGGGTTTTTAATCGGTGGTGCCAGCTTGAAGGGTGAGGAGTTTTGGGAAATAATAAAGGGTATATAAAATATGTTAGTACACATCAAGACAATTGTTAGCAAGGCTCAAAAAGGCGGTTATGCCGTCGGCGCCTTCAATACCTCTAACCTGGAAGTAACTCTGGGAATAATCCGTGGCGCTGTCGCTAAAGGATCTCCGGCAATCATTCAAGTTTCTGAGTCGACCATTAAGTACGCTGGATTAAAGATGATTGCCAACATGGTTCAGACCCTAGCCAATAATGAAGCTAAAGATATTCCGATTGCCCTGCACTTGGATCACGGCAAGAGCTTTCGTTCGGTTTCGGAATGCGTCCGCGCCGGATTTTCCTCGGTTCATATTGATGCTTCAGACCTTCCCTTTGAAGAGAACGTTGCTTTAACCAAACAAGCAGTAGATTATGCTCATCGCTACGGCGTCTGGGCGCAGGCTGAGTTGGGAGCAATGATCGGCAAAGAAGGCATGACGACCCTGGAAATTCCCAAAGATCCGGATAGCTTTATGACGGACCCAAGCAAGGTCAAGGAATTTATTAAACGTACCGGAGTTGATACGCTGGCGATTTCTGTAGGTACGATGCATGGCTATTTCAAGGGCAAGGAGAAAATCGACTTTCCTCGTTTGGAAAAAATTAATAAAGAGATACCAAAAGTCCCATTAGTTCTGCATGGCGCTTCCGGGCTCATCAACAATGACGTGTCAGGAGCAATTAAATTGGGAGTAAGGATAATTAATATTGATACTGATTTGCGTATTGCTTTCACTGAGACATTGCGCCAAACATTGAAGCAGACTCCAAAAGGATTTTATGATCCTCGTAAAATCCTTTCTCCCTCAATTGAGGCGGTGGCCAAAAGAGTCGAGGAGGAAATAGAGGTTTTTGGCAGTTATAAAAAATAATTTATGATTTTAAATATTTTAGCATCACTGGCTTTACTGGTCAGCATTCTCTTGTTGGGAAGAATTATTTGGCGTCGCTTGCCGGAGCTGAAGGTTTTGGATTTGGAATCAATACCCAAAGAAAGGAAATCGGGCGCTAAGGCTAAAATCTTAGAGAATAAATTTAAAAGACAAAGCCAGGAGGTCAAAGAAAAACTCGGTGCGGCAATTTCTCCCTTGAAAGAAAAATTCAGTGGTTTGGGGCAGAGGCTCAAAGACAGAGCGACGAGTCTAGAAAAGAAGTATAAAAAGAACAGCGAACTTGAAGGCGTCCGCAGTAAGAGTATCAATGAGCTTTTTGCGGAGGCTGAGAAGCATATTGACGAGGAAGAATATCAATTGGCAGAAAAGGCATTGATAGAAATTCTTGCCAGAGACAAAAAAGATTTGCGCGCTTATGAGTTACTGGGAGAAGTTTATCGTTTCCAGAAAAGTTACGACCAAGCAGCTGAGATTATCAAATATTTGATCAAGCTCAAGTCTTTGCAGTATCGCAAGAACCATCCGGAGTCCCAATTAAAGAAACAGAAGCTCGAGGAGGCAGAAGAAGCGATTATGGAGTCAGTAGATGTTGATTCTGATGTTTCCAGGTTTTATGATGATTTGGGCGAGATTTATTTATTGGACGGCAAGCCGGCAAAATCCCTCGATTGCTATCTTAAGGCTAGCGCCATCGAACCGAATAACCCTAAATATCTCGATAAAATCATTGGGTTAGCAATTGAGGTCAATGACCCGGGTCTGGCTAAGAAAACCTACAAGAGGCTTAAGGAAATTAATCCCGAAAATGCCAAATTGCAAGAGTTTAAGGAGGCTCTTGAAAAAAAGAAATAATTGTGATAAAATATTGCTGTCGTTGTTTTGCCTTTGTGGCTTAACTTAGAACAGAATAATGTGCCGTTGTAGCTCAGTCGGTAGAGCGCATCCATGGTAAGGATGAGGTCTCCAGTTCGATCCTGGACAACGGCTTCCGTATTTTTTAGTAATAATGGGTCGGTACCAAAGCGGTCAAATGGGGGAGACTGTAAATCTCTTGGCTTCGCCTTCGCAAGTTCGAATCTTGCCCGGCCCACAGCAAAAACAAAAGACGCCTTAACGGGCGTCTTTTGAATTATGTCGTAAATCAATTTAAGCGGCTTTGCGATTTTTTCTGTTAGGCATAAAGTTTTCCAATCCCTTAGCGGTATAGCCTTCTCTGTCAAGATAAAAAGTAGAATCAATTATGTATTTCGCGCCCTCTACTAACTTTGAAGCATTGACTTGTTTGCCGGCTGGTTCATCGTAATATCCGGCAAACATCGGTTGTTTTTTATATTTAGAGAGAAAGATAATGGCATACTGCCTGGCCAGGGCCTTGTCTCGGTCGCTTAAAGCCTCAAAGCTCCCACCCTTAGAATAGTAGGACACCATAAGCCTGGCGGCGTCCTCGATTTCCATCTTTTCGTGCTCTACCGTGCTGGTAAATTCTTCGGAATCACGGGCAATTTCTTGATTAATTTCAACCCGAGGCTCTTCAAAAGGATCCTCATAGCGACTGCTGGGAACGTCCTCGGTGCGGGGCATGGAGAATCTCGATTCAAATGGTGGCATATGCTTAAAAATTATTTTTTCTTGCGTTCGTTTTCCGTAATAATTTTTTCGTATACTTTGTTATAGCCACTAACCATCTTCTGGACACTGAATAATCTCTCAACACGTTCTCTTACTGCTTCGCGCTTTATTTTATCAATATTTTTTATCGCCTTAACCATGTCTTTGACATTATTGACCAAATAGCCGGTTTTCTTGTCTTGGATAACTTCCGGCACCGAACCCTTTTTCCAGCCGATAACTGGAGTGCCGCAAGACATGGCCTCGATCATGGAGTAGCCAAAAACTTCTTCATATTGCGTGGGAAACATCAATGCTGTCGCATTTTGCAAATACGTTATTTTTTGGTCAAAGTCAGCCTCGCCGACGTAGCGCACGGTCTTGCCATCGATGCGCTTCTCAATTTGTTCATGCCAGTAGCCTTCGTTAGGGTAGCTACGGCCGGCTATAATCAACTGCATGCCGGCAGCTTTGGCCGCCTCAATTGCCAAATGGACTCCTTTCTGCTCTGTTACTCGCCCAAGATATAGCAAGTAAGGTTTCGGATCGGGATTGAAAGAAAAAATTTCCGTATCAATACCGTGATAGATGTTGGCCACCCAATTAAGCTCCGGCATCACTTTGCGTTGCGCCAAAGAGAAGGAGATGTAGTTATTGTCCTTAAATTTTCTTAAAATACTCTTAGTGTGCTCCTCAACCGGACTATGGATTGATTGTACCGTCAGGTTGCCATTGATACGCGAATAGAAGGAGCTAACCAAAGTGAAATGGGAATGGATGATATCGAATTCTTCCGCGCGACGGTAGCACTCCGAGATCAGCAAATCGAGATAGAGTTTTTTCTGACTGTCCGTCATGTCGCTTTTGTTGACTGCGACCGGATAGACGCTATTAAGCTTGGCCTTGGTTTCGGAATCTCCGGAAGCAAAAAGCGAGACATCATTTCCCAGGTCAACTAAACCGTTGCAAAGCCAAGCAACATGGGAATAAATCGCTTTGTTGGAGTTGGGCATCACCGGATTGTAGTGCGGAGCAAGTTGGGCTATTTTCATAATTTTGTATTATTTTTTCTTCTGGTCAGCAATCAGCTTCTTAAATAATCTAAGATAAGATTTAAACACTTTTGAGCTTTTATGTTTATTTTTCAAATTTCTAACCAAAGTGGGCGACATCTTCTTTCCAATAATTTTATTAATGGCTCTAATGGCCTTGGTTGGACTTGAAAAATCAATAATCCAATCTCGAGAATCATAAGCCTTGAAGTCATCCACAAATCCGACGTTAGCCGAGATGGCCACCGGGGTTCCGCACGCGACTGATTCCAGTACTACGTTAGGCGAGACGTCAAAGTGTGACGGCACGATTATTAAATCCGATAGTTGGCAGAACTTTTCAACTCCTTTTTGGTCTAACGGAGGGACTAATTTAACGTATTTACGGTAGGCTGATTTAAATTGTTTTTTCTTGGAGGTGTCAGGAATGGTTGTAACGGCATAAAATCTCCAAGGAAGTTTGCGACGCGAAGCTTCTTTGGCCAGGGCTAGTATTGCTTCATGATTTTTGATTCGATCCCAACGAGAAATGATGCCTATTTCCAAATTTTCAATATTATTATGTGGCCAACGAGGGTGGCGCGAATAATAATAGTTATCAAAATCCAGAGGCAGAGGAATGATATGGGTTTTATTTTTTTGGGGGTGTGCGACGTTTTTGACGTAGAAGCGTCGGCTAAAATCATTAAGAAAAATTTCGGCGGAGGCTAATTTTGATATTTCTTGCTCCATTTCTTTCATCATCTTTTTTCCTGCCGATGAAAAGAAGTCTTTGTACATTTCCAATTCCTTCGTCCAAATTCCAGCATGCTGGATAGCAATCGGTATATTGGCTTGTGCGGCGGCACGCAGTATCAACCAATTTGTTAGGGCGTAACCATTAAGAAATACGATCTCAGATTTTGATTTTGTAAGTATCCGGGCAATCGAATTTATGGCCGGAGCAAATATTTTTTCGGGATTGATTGGTTTTTTTGCTTGCTCTATTTCTTTAAACCAATCCCTGGGTAAATTAAGTAAGTAATAAGTTTCTTGATTTGAAGTTAATATTTTTTTTAACTTCGGTGCAGTTATTTGTGAACACTGAAATATTATGCCAATCCAGCGATGCTTTGTTTTGTCACCCTTTAAAAATTTTTTGAACCTTTTGGCAAAGTTGGCGGGACCGCCTTTTGCTGGGTGCTTAGATTTCGGAAGATTCGAAAGGTATTCGTTGGAAAAGATAATCATTTCGATAGCGTAAATTTATTTTTATAAAAGCACGAGTGTATCTTATTGCTTGTTTATTTTTTTATATTCTATCATAATTAGTCATTTTTTTCAAGTCTTTTGGTGTTGAATTTTAGAAATTTTTTTATTTCATTTTTTAATGGTTGCGATTAAGTTAAAATTAATTTTTGAGGCAAATAAAAAAGGCCGGGCGTTTCTTAGGCGCCGGGCCGGCGAAGGACTTTCTCGACTGTGTCAGTCAAGAATCATTTCGTAAGCAGAGAAGCAAGCAGTAGGCATAGGCATCGCGCAATGCCAGCCAAGAAGCTTTTTCAAGATTGGCGTCCGCGCCCTGCACGGTGTAGGGCGTATGCGCGTGTTTCTTGCCGAAAGTGATGAGCACACAGACCCGGGATTCCGTCCCTTTGCCGCCCATAACGGTTTTGACTTTGTAGTCGCGCAAGGCAAACTCCTCGACCTGCTTGTAATGAGGCTGAAGCGCTTCTCGCAGAGCCTTGTTGATGGCATCAACCGGGCCGACACCCTCGGCAACACGGTGCTCAACCTCATTGCCGATCCTCAGTTTTAAGGTGGCGGTAGACTTTGCCTCAGCTTCATCATTGCCAAGCGATGAGGTTATCTCCGCTTTGATCATTTCAAAAAAGTTGGGCAGAGTGCCAAGTTGTCGCTGAAAAAAGAGTACCAGCGAAGCGCGGGCGTCACGGAAGTCTGCCCCGCCCAACTCTTGTTTTTTCAGGGCCATAGCCAGGTCGTGGACTTTCTCTTGAGGCACGGAAATCCCGCATTGCGTAGCCTTGCTTCGAAGATTGTTTTCCAGTGCTGTTTCTTTTTGCCTTTTCGCGGCAACTTGTGCGCTACTAGAGTGCGCTTCGGCAAACAGGGGGTTAGTGCTACCAGTAGAGTAGCCAGAGTTTTTAGAGGTCATCAGACAGTTCTCCTTCTTGCTCATTCAGGTTCAGTATGAAAGGTGCGAAATAAAAAACACAACCTCGCTATTTTAGCAGATAAATTGTTAATTGTCAAATGAGGATGCTTAACGGTTGACTGGCTAAGCAATTAGATGCGCATATTGTCAACAAAAAACGTCCGACACTTGAAGCGCCGGGCGTTGTCGTTGTTTTTATTTCCCCTTGTTTGATGCGAGTTCTTTTTTAAGCTTGATCATTTTGAGCTCGCGTCCTATCATCAAGCTGTTAATTCGACTGATTTCCTCCATTCTTTTTTTCAAAGCTTCTTCCGAACCCTTTTTCTCGTTAATGTCGATAATTGATCCGACCATGCGGATCGGTTTGTGGTCGCTATCGAATTTGATAATTCCGGTGCCGGCCAGCCAGCGATATTCTCCCGATTTCATTTTGAAGCGATATTCGGCGTCAAAGCGCTCGCCGGATTTTTGGGCCTTGATGAGTACGCTTTCCAGCAACTTCCAATCGTCGGGATGAACCATTTTGTCGAAATTTTTTCTACTGTTTACTTGTTTAGGGTCATAGCCGGTAATTTCAAAAAATCTCGGCGACCAAGTTATTTTGTCATTAACCAAATCCCAATCCCAGATAGCGGCACCGGTGCCGGAGAGGGCTAACTGGTAAGTTTCTTCGATAGTGTTGAATTTTTTCTCTAATTCGCGATGGCGCGCCAGGATTTCTTCCAGGGTTGTTATTTTTGTTTCCAAATCGGAACGGAAGTTGATAATTTCCCAAAAGTTTTTCGGCTTCTCGCGCGCTTCTTCGGAGAATCCTTGGATTTTCAGCAAAGAAGCCATAATCGGCGCGCCGATTAGTGACAGAAAAAAGCGAATGACGATGTTGCTACTGAGAATTGATTGATAGGCCGGTGAAGACCAGAAGGCGCCAGTGACAAAAATCAGCGTATCAATCAGAAGCACTCCGAAGACGACAATAAAAACGCGCACGACCAGCGGTAGGAATTTTATTTTCGATAATAATTCCCAAAAGAAGGCCAATAAGATAATGTCGATAATGACGGCTAAAATCGACCAGAAATAAATCCAGGCGGAGGCGGGAGTGAGTCGGACCCAAGCCGAAGTGTCAGCTTGCAGTCCTAGTAGATAGACAATGCCAATATAGAAAGCGGAAGTTGCCAGTATGGCCCAGAGAGCATAACGTCCGGCGCGCGGCCCTTCAAATAAATACAACGCCATGGCAATAAACATCAAGGTTGTAAAGAAAGAAAACGAGCCGATCAGAAAAAACCAGCCGTCATAGGAAATGGAAAATCCCAGATCGGTCAGGTTGTGCGTCAGTAGCGTCATAAGCGCCAGGTAGATATAGAGAGGAATCAGCGTCCAGCGCTCTCTTCGGTTATAGAGAAAAATTGCCAGTAGCCAGAAGAAAACAGTCTGGCCGGACAGAATTAGAAATTGTATAAGCATACGTTTGTTTATTTAGATATATTATAACATTTTATACGGGGTGGGGAAAAGCGGGAAAAATAATTTGATTGAAAAATTAAGACTGAAATGAGATAATTAAGACATGATTTAAGTTATTGCCATTATGCCCCAAGACCTCGTCTCAGACACGCTCTACAAACCCCTGCCGCCACGCAAATACTTCGCCAAGGCAGTCAAAAAGGATTTGATCGTCCTGCATTTTACCGCCGGCTACGATTGGCAGACGGCATATAAAACCTTCAGCAAAGCGGGGCGCGTTTGCACGCCATATATCGTCGATCTGGCCGGGCCCAAACATATCGTCAAACTTTACGATGACAAGTTTTGGTCATATCATTTAGGTATCAAGACAGACACGGAGCATCTAAACGACCAGCGTTCCATCGGCATTGAGATTGTCAACATTGGCCCGGTGTGGCAACGCGACGGCAAGTGGTTTGATTATGTCGGGAAGCAGTGGCCGAAGTCGGAAATTGTTGCTGGCGCCAATCGCGGCGCGGACGGGGGAGTTAGGTTTCCTGACGAGCAAGTGGAGGCGGTGGCGCGACTGGTCAATCACTTGTGTGACGCTTACGCCATCCCGCTGCGCGTGCTGATTGATAAGATGTCTTGCCGGTTGCCACAGATGAATGCCTTCCAAGGCATTGCCACGCACCAGATGTTTCGCAAGGACAAGTACGACCTCGGACCCGCTTGGCCGTGGGAGCAGTTTATGGAGTTGTGCAGACTGGAGGAGGTAAAAGTATAGGATTTTTAACACTTCACCCTAGGCTGAAGTGTTGGATTTTGACTTAAAATGCGCCTTGATTTTTGAGGTGGAGGGTGAAATAATTAAGTCAGTTTTAAAAGATTAAATAATAAGGAGGGGATATGGAAAATAATTTAGCGTTCGTTGATGGGCAAAATTTGTATTTGGGTACAATGTCAGAAAAGCCTGGATGGAAAGTAGATTTAGTAAAGTTTCGTCAGTACTTATCAGAAAAATATGAAGTTAAAAATGCTTATTATTTCTTAGGTTTTGTAGATGAAAACAATCAGGAATTATATGAGAAGATTCAAGTCGCTGGGTTTATTCTAAAGTTTAGAGAACACAACTCAGGCATGCTGAGTAGTAAAAAGGGTAATGTTGATTCTGATATTATTTTTGAGGTCATGAAAAAGATGTATAAAAAAGAACCATTTGATAAAGTGGTTCTAGTAACTGGTGACGGTGATTTTAAAATGTTAGTTGATTTCTTGATTGAAGAGGGCAGGTTTAAGAAGATATTATTTCCTAATAAAACATTCGCCTCCTCATTGTATAAGAAAATAACGCGAGTATATTTTGATTATTTATTGAATATTAAGCACAGAATAGGAAAATAAAAAAAAGGGGGCCTTTGATCTTGCGACCTCAGGGACCCTTTTGTATTGATATAGGTATTATAGCATACTTATTAGGAAAGTCAATATATCTGGGGATAACTTTATAAAATTTGATTAAAATTAGGAAATATATGAAAAAAATCTTAATCGCGATTATCGCTCTAGTCGTTGTTTTAATAGCCGGCGTGACGATAATGGCCATCTTTAAGCTTTGCCCGCCTCAAGGTCCATGGCCGACTCCGCCCTGGTGCCAAGCCGATTTTACCGTCTATCAATACGAAGTTGACGTCAAGCCGTCGCCACTAACCCAAATTAAAGCGGTCAATATGTATGATACTTGGGGCCGTAATTATAACATGAACATGTTTGAAACGACTTGGTCTAATATTGACTCTTCTTTTGACCGAGTACAGAAGCTAGGAGCGCAAGAAGTGTATGTGCATGATTTTGATCGCGCCGTCTATAATGGCGAGTTTGATTACAAGAGTTTGGATTATAAGTTTGCAGATGAGATTTTTGGCAATGACATGCGTGACGAGTCAATCAGCGAGTCGGACTTAAAGCGATTGGCAGAGGCGGCGCACAGCCGAGGTTTAAAATTAGGCATCAAGCGCAACCTTGCTTTTGTGGATATTGGCAAATTCATACTCTCAGGAATTAGCGGTGATATTTCCGCTGATGTCGCCAAAGATTATCAGGAGTTCAATAGCAGTCATAGCGAGGAATGGATTCGTGACTATTTCAGCAAATGGCAGGGGCGGTTAGTAGAGAAAGCCAAACTCTATCAATCGGCCGGCGTAGACATCATGAGTGTTTCACCGACTTTTCAAGATCCGACTTTTGCCGGTCAGGAAGAATTGGCCAATCAACTGTGGCGTGATTTGATTGTCGCCGTCAAACAGGAGTTTAAGGGGCAAATCATGGCTGAGGTAAATGTGTACGGCTTTAATGATGGCAACAACGGCCAAGAGGATTGGTCTAAGTATGATTATTATAAAACAGCGGACATTACTGAAATCAGAGTGTATAAAATACTGGAAAAATATCGCGAGCGTTTTGGCGACAAGCCGGAAGTGGTCGCCGAGGCGATGGAAGCAATGCTGGCTGACTTCAACAACAAGGCGCAGGCCTCAGATTTGAAGCTATCAATATTTTTCGCCCCCTCAAGTTATGAGCAGGGAACTTTTGCCGGACCGGTGGAGTATTTGGATGTCAATAATCCGACTATCAAAAGTTTGAAGAAAGATTATCAAGAACAAGTCAGCGCTTTTGACTACTTTTTCAAGTCGCTCTCAGGCAAGAATCAGATTGTTCGAGTTAATGCCGGCAATTTCGCCTGGGACGATGCTCTAGATCCAGAGGTGCCGGCTTTAGTCTCAATTTCTGCCGGTTTCCGCAACAAGCCAGCCGAGCAAGTCGTCAGCGCTTGGTATAACGCAAAATAGTAGTAATTTAGATAAAAATTCAAACTAAAAAAGCGGGAGCGAAACTAAAATTCGTTCCCGTTTTAAATTCTAAGAAGTTCCACATAAGGCAAAATCAAAGTTGATTTATTTGACTTTTTCTTATTTTTTGATATAATGACAATGTAAGAACAATTTAATACTCATTATCAAGAGTGCGGAGAGGGAACTAGCCCTGTGACCCGCCGGCAACCTAAGCGAAATCCAGCATAAGGTGCCAATTCTAGCCCGTAAGGGAAAGATAAAGGTCGATTTTTTATTTAAAAAACTCTTTTCCTATGGAAAATGAGTTTTTTTGTTTGTTACGAGCGATTGTTAATAAATCGATCAAGCATATGAGGAAATTCAACTCAAACAATCCTTGGGAGAGAGGGGAAATGCAAGTCAGGGCAAGAGAGGCTAGTAACGGACAAAAAGCCAACGAGGAGTTTTTTATGAGCACGCAGAAATTTGCTCTAATTATGGCAATTAGTTGGTTTTGGATAGTTTTGGGACTAATTTTCAGTCTAAATATCGCTATGCAGAACGAGATTTTATACTATTCACTTAAATAATAAATAACTAACAAATTTATGAAAAATCCAATCAGCGAAAAAATCTTAAATCATCTGGAATTTTTAGGGTACCAGATAGCGGAAAAAGTTGATGACGAAAAATATGACCTATTAGTGGTAACAAATGAAAATAAATCAAATCTGATCGTTCGGATATATAAAGATAATGTTGTCTATGTCCTTGCTCGCTATAAGTTTGAAGCTATAAAGAATATTCCTGATATCTATAAATCCATAAACGAAGTCAACTTTGATAGCGCCATAACCAAATGGTGCTATTCAAAGAACCAGGAAGATGCCAATGTCGTTACGATCGAGGCTTTCTTTAATGGTTATGAAAAAGTGGCTTTTGGGTCATTTATTGATATGGTCGAAAGTGAAATCTCGAAATATATTGAAAAATTAAAGCAGGAAGGATTGGAATAGCGATTTTTAGGCATTCCAGCTCTTCAACCGCGACGCCTGATTTAGGCTAAAATTGGCCTTGATTTTTGGGGGTGAAAGTGGGATAATTAATGTGATTAATTAGGGTTTAGTTCTTATAATAACGAGTCATTTAGAGATATGTTTTTCTTTTGTCCCGCAAAAGACGGGGCAACTCTTAAAAAGAATTTAATTTTGTTTTTTTATAAAGGGAGATTTAAAAATATTTTTTTAATATGAAAATAAATTACGAAAAAACGATTATACCAATACTTTTAGGGATTTTACCAATAGTAGGAGCCATGGTAGGTTCATATTTCACATACAAATATTCTCAAAATTTATTTATTGTCCAAAGGCAAATAGAACTGCGAGAAAAAAGTTATTCAGAAATAATGGGAGTTAAGCGACCAATTATCCAAACAACACAGACGATAGCGGAAGCAAAGATATTAACAGAATATTATAATTTTCGTTTTAAATATATATCAGGAGATCAATTTGATCGTGATTTTGCTATAAAAGAAAACCAAAGAATGCTCGAATTAATACCGCAATTTTCTTCATTATCACGAGAGTTATTTGAATCGCTTGGCTCTGTTAGAATATCATACAAAATAAATAAAAATTTAGAAACCAAAATACAAGAGCTTTATGATTTTAAAGTATTTAATGTGGAAGCACCTGACAACAAATTAGTTAAAACAGATGAGGATTTAAATAAATGGAAAGAACAAAAAGCTAAGGAACTTGATGTTTTTTTACAAGAAAATATTAAGAAAAAAACTGACGATTTACTTCTGCTACTATTTGAACAAATTAGAATAAAAGGGTAAGGTGTTTTTAGACAAATGGAATTCACTTCTTTAATTCCTGCACCAAAATTTAATTCTTTTTAAAAGTGAATTGCATTCGGAAGTTAAAGAAAAAGTATTTTTCTAACGGAGGAAAAGGAATGAAAAGCTTTCAAAGGGCAATAAATTTCATTTTTTCTTTATTTATAGATGAGGATAATATGATGTTTTCTTCGCTACGTTACGAAAAAATTTTTAATTTTGGGGAAAAGTTAACACAATAATAGTGATATGAATAAAAAAGATTTAGGTGCATTTTATACTCCAAAACATACGGTTAATTATATGGTTAATCTGTTGTTTGGGTTTGATGAAAAAAGTAAATTGTTAGAACCTTGCGGGGGTGATGGCGCTTTTATTTCAGATATTTTAGAAAATAATTCATTAAAATCAAGACAAATAACCGTTTGGGACATAAACCCAGATGTAAAAAATCATATTGAAAGACTTGGAGTTAAATTTGAACTTAAAGACGCACTATTACAAACAATTTTTCAAAATGATGATCTGTTTAATAAAATAGAGAAATTTACACATATTATTGGTAACCCACCTTATTTAAACAAGCAAAGCAGTTATATCAAAAAAAATAAAAATAAACTTAAAAAAATCTACGATGAAATTGGAGTAAATGATACTTACGCCCTCTTTATTTATCTTTGTTGTCACTTATTAGAAACAAACGGACAATTATGTTTTATTACAAGCGATACATATTTAACGTTAGGTATCCATAAAAAATTAAGAAAATTCTTATTAACTAATTTTGTTATAAAAAATATAACACTTTGCCAACATGATCTTTTTAAGGATACGGGGGCGCTAGTAAATACTTGCATTATTTTTTTAGAAAACAGAAAGATAGATGAAAATGATATTATTATTTTTAATGACTGTCGCAATTTAGAAATAGGCAATTATAATGGTGACAAATATTATACAAAACAAAATAAACTACTTAGTTATCCCGATTATATTTTTGATTTCAATGGAAATGGTAAATTAATTGAAAAAATTGAGAAGGCGGAAAAATTAATAGATTTTGTTGATGGTGGACTAGGTATGCATACCACTGATAATGAAAAATTTTTGGCTATAGTGGATTATAATGGTATTAAATATGCCAAAAATGGGATAAAGAAATTCGTGTCCGTTGATGAGGTGAAAAATAAAGATTGGAAATTTTATCATAAAAAAGGTGGCGATACAAAATATTATTTACCTGCGGAATATTGTATAAGATGGGACAATGAATCAATAAAAAGTTATAAAATGCCCAAGAATTATAACCTAAGAGAAAAAAGACAGGGATTTTTAATTTCAGGCATTTGTTCCACCTTATCGGCGAGAATGGCGACTGTTGGTGCGTTGTGGGAAAGCAACAAAGCAATGTGTTTTTTTCCAAAAAATCCTCAAAAATATCCTCCGGAATTCTTTATTGGCATACTTAACAGCGATCCATACAATAAAATTATTAAAATTTTAAATCATACAAATTCTATCCAAATCAGAGACATAAAAAAATTACCACTTTTCAATTTTGATAATAATGATATTGAGCAAATTGTAAAAATAGTAAAAAAAATAATTGAACAAATGAAAAAAAACATAGATTATAATTTTTCTCTTGAACAAAACAAAATTAATCAAATCGTTAATAAATATATTTTATAACTTATGAAAAATAGAAAAGCTAAATCAAATAGAGCGCAGGCTGATTATTTTGAATTATTGGTTTGCCAATACATATGTCATCTATATGGCATTACTTTTTCTTACAGCCAAGATTTGGCTGAATTGTCCAACAAAGTCCTTGTTTTGCCGTCAGGCAGAGAAAGATTAAAATTACAAAATGACAACTTTATAAAAATTCAACCAAAAATTAAAGAAATTTTAAATTATGAAATCGGACAAAAAGGAAGGGTTATAAATGTTATCTGGGTAGGTAGAAACTTGCTCATTGAGACCACTTCAGATGTAGACGCCGAGCATATTACTAAACAGAAAACAAGATTTTCTATTAAATCAATAGCTAGCACGGGTACTGGTACTCTTAAAAATCTCGGGGCTCGACAAATTCAAAAATTTTTAGGTGTTAATTTTTCAGCACAATACAAAAAAATGTGGGAGGATTTAAGGGATTATTTAAATGAACACGATCTATCTCAAGGTAAAATTAAAAAAAAGGTACAAAATAGTTCTTGTCTACTGAAATGGGCAACAAAAAATGGTCAAAAATACCAAATAATGCTAAATGATTTATGTGTTTCTGCCTTTAACAATTTACCCTTAAAGAAAAAAGTTGATTTTTTAAATTTTATAACTGATTGCAATGATGAGGATTTATATGTAATTATCGTAAATTCTTGTGATGTAATAATATATAAACCGATTGAAAAAAATTTAAAACTGATTAAAAATATAGAGGTAAAAAAAGATAAAATGACAGATGTCGGATATACAATTTTTGTAGATAACAAACCAACCTACAGAGTTCAAACTAATAATACTAATGGCATAGGAATTAGTGCTTTTTGCCAACGAATTTTTTGGGTGTAAGACATAAAAATATGGAAGAATTTATAAATAAATGGCAAACACTAGTTGGGAGCGCACTCGGCCCATTTTTGGCAGTTTTTCTTTCGGCTATTGGTTTTTGGATAAAATTAGCCATATATTGAGAAAAGAAAGTAAAGAACTTTTGGAAGAAGCAAAAAGAAAGGTGAAAGAAGAAATCGAAAAAATAAATTATTTTTAAATGTATGTCAGAAACAATAAATTTAATTAGACCAGAAAAGATTAATCTGCTTAATCACCCTTTATTAACTGAAAAATGGGTGCAGGAAATAATTGCAAATGATCCATCTATTTTGGGATTGGGTGATTTGATATTAAAAGATAAAGAAAGAATACATCCAAAAGCGGGAAGATTAGATTTATTACTTCAAGATCCCGATTCTGAAAGAAGATATGAAGTGGAAATCCAACTCGGAAAAGTAGATGAAAGCCATATTATTAGAACTATTGAATATTGGGATATTGAGAAAAAAAGATATCCTCAATATGATCATTGTGCTGTAATCATTGCCGAAGATATAACAAATAGATTTTTAAATGTTATTAATATTTTTAATGGCGCGATTCCTCTTATTGCAATAAAAATGGAGGCTTTCAAAAACGGCAATGATTATTGGTTGAATTTTACAACTGTATTAAATGAAGTTAGTCTCGGACTTGTAGAAGAAGACGAGATCAAAGAAGTAACCGATAGAGCATATTGGGAAAAAAGAGGTACGACAAAGACAGTCGCTTTAGCCGATGAATTAGTGGGGTTAATAAATGAATTTACTAGTGGATATGAATTAAAATATAACAAATTTTATATAGGACTTGCAAAGGATGGACAGCCTGATAATTTTGTTATATTTAGACCAAAGAAGTCAAATACAACAATGGAAATAAGACTTGAACAAGGCATAGAAACGGACAAATTGATTGAGGACGCAGGACTTGATCTCATGGAGTATGATAATAAATGGAACAGATACAGAATTAGAATATCAAAACAAGATTTATTGAAAAATAAAGAATTGATTGTAAATTTATTAAAGATGTCTTACGGAAAGACCATCAAGGAATAATAACATATGTCCCAATATCACACTGCACGGCGCACCAAGGGCTTGTATGACCCCAAGTCGTCCGAGCCGTTCAAGCTCAGCCGATCAAAGCTGGAGTTGTTTACCGACTGCCCGCGTTGCTTTTATCTTGACCGTCGTTTGGGCGTGGGCCGAGTGCCAGGATTTCCGTTCGCGCTCAATTCCGCCGTGGACGCCTTGCTCAAGAAAGAGTTCGACATTCATCGCGCGAAGAACAAAAAACATCCACTCATCGAGAAGTATGGTGTGGATGCTGTACCGGTGGCGCATGAGGACTTGGACAAGTGGCGTCATAATTTCACCGGCGTGCAGTATTTGCATGAGCCGACCAACCTGCTGATTTTTGGCGCGATTGATGATTTGTGGATCAATTCCAAAGGGGAGTATATCGTGGTGGATTACAAATCGACCAGCAAGGAAGAGGACATCACCGAGCTAAACAAGGAGTGGCAGGATGGCTACAAACGCCAGATGGAGATTTACCAGTGGCTGTTGCGCCAAAACGGTTACAAGGTTTCGGATACCAGCTATTTCGTCTATTGCAACGGCAAGACGGATCGTGAAGCGTTTGATGCCAAGCTGGAGTTTGATGTGACTTTGATTCCTTATGTCGGCGATGACAGTTGGGTGGAGAAGACGATTATTAGCGCGCACAAGTGCCTTAATTCCAGTAAGATTCCCAAGGCTAGTCCGGATTGCGATTGGTGCGCTTATGTTGAGGCGAGGCGGGGGAAGGAGTAGTCGCCTGTGGAAAAGTTGCTTTTGACATTTTTTTGATCTTGATTTATGATCTAAATATAAGATCTAAAAATTAGATCAAAAAATAATTAACTTGATTTTTGTTTAAATTAATTAAAAATATGAGAAATCTAAGAGTGCCCGCTATAAGAATAAATCAAATTGATCCCGATAATAATGAACAAAAAAATAAAAAAGAGATTTTTTTAGCAAGCATAAAAGTCAAAGATTTAATAAATGAGTCACAATTTCAAATAGATTATTGGTCGGCTTCCAAAAGAGGTTCAGATGATCAAGGGTATCAGAGATATCCAAATCCAGCGCATTACAGAAAAATTGGCAAATATGCTACTGAAAAGGATGCTATTTTTCCCGGAATAATTTTGGTGTCCTGCAGAGACAAAAATAGCAAGGTTCAATTTAATTCTAAAGGGGGGGAAATTGGAGAGTTAGACTTAGAAAGACCGCCTTTTTGGATTATTGATGGGCAGCATAGAGTCAAGGGTCTTCAATATGTGATTGAGGAAGAAAAAGATGATCGCTGGTCCGAAAAAGAATTGCCCGTTGTTATTTTGGCTGGTTTTACAAAAATAGAGGAAGTTTCTCAGTTTCACACCCTTAATTCAAAGTCTAAAAAGGTTAGTACTGACTTAGCCCAGCAGCTAATGTTTTTAAGGTCAAAAAGTGACAACGAATATTTTAATTCTTTAAAAGAGCGGGGTGAAGATTGGAAAATAAGATGCTTAAGGTTAATTGATAAGTTGAACGAAACCAATGAAAGTCCTTGGTCTGGGAGAATAAAATTGCCAAATAGTAAAAATACGGCGAGACAAATTGTTGGACAAAATTCTTTTTTAGTTTCGCTGAAACCAATGTATAGCGGTGGTTATTTTGAGAGTACCAGAAATATCGATCTTGAATATGAAATATTGAAGAATTACTGGGGTGCTTTAATGGAGGTGTTTCCTTTTTCATTTCAAACTCCGTCTGAATCGGTAATTATAAAAACTCCTGGGATTTTTTCACTTCATTATCTTTTGCGGGCGATTTTACAAAGAAGAGGTGCTAGCAAAGAATTAATTTCTCAGAAATCTTTTGTTTTATTGCTTAAAAAAATTTTTAAAGATGAGTCTCGTTACGGTGATTATTTTTGGAGTAGCGATAATACCACTGGCGCATCTCTTTACGGCAGTATGAAGGGATTTAGAATTTTATCTGATGAATTTATTTCAAATTTAGAAGATGCCCTGTCTGAGGATGATTAATTTTATGGATAAACTAATAACATCAATTAATTACTCCCCAACTCTGAGTATTGCATTTTCCTTTAGAAAATTTAAAGGTCAAAATTATATTGCAATAACGAAGTTTTTAGTAAGGGGGGAGTCTTTTTCTAAACCCATTGGTGGCGTAGTCTTTACAATAGATGTTTTTAACAAAATTAACGATTTATTATTAGAAAATACTGAGAAATTGCTAATCTTTTAAAGAAAATAATTAGTGACTAGTTACTTCTTAATAAACCAATTACCAGCAATAAAAAGATAGATAATAAGTATTGGTGGAAATAAACAAGATAGCAAGAATAATGATATAGATATTAAACCATACTTGATGATTTGATAGTTACTGCAACCAATAAATCTACTGTTTTTCAAGTAAGTAGTAATAACAAACAATAGATTACGCCAAATATCTAATAAGTATCCTCTGCTTTTTATTAGACCAATGACAATTCCGATGATGAAACAAAAAGCAAGAATCAAAATCGGAGTTACGATGAGCATTATCATATTTCCGTTCTTAGTTAATAAATATCTAGACTATACCACACCATAAATTAAATGTCAAGTATGGA
>MWBE01000019.1 GCA_002068915.1 Parcubacteria group bacterium ADurb.Bin326 | reverse complement strand
TCGGAACTTATGAGCTTAGGTATGACTCCGAGATACCGGCTAAGGTCGCAATTAATGAAGCCATTGAACTGGCCAAAGCTTTTGGCGGGGAGTCTTCTGGAAAATTTGTGAACGGAGTTTTGGGCGCGGTATATAAAGACATGGGGGAAAAAGATATTGATAAGAGACAAGCAACAGAAAAGGCAGAAGCAGAGGCGAAGGCCACAACAGAAAATCAACCAAGCGAAAGTAACAACGTGACAGCGTAGCAAATTATTGTTGCCCTGTCAGGTTGTTATTTCTTTTTAAATAAGGAAATAACTATGCCGGAGATTACACAATTAGAAAAAATAATCGGATTCAAATTCGATAATCAGGATTTATTAGTGCAAGCAGTTGTACATCGATCTTATCTTAATGAGCACCCAGATTTTAAATTGGATCATAATGAGCGTTTAGAATTTCTCGGTGATGCAGTATTAGAACTGGCAGTAACTGAATACCTTTACGACAATTATCCCAATCCGGAAGGCGAATTAACTAACTGGCGTGCCAGTTTGGTTAACGGAGACTCTTTAGCCGAGGTTGGCAAAAAACTCGGAATCGAGGAATTTATCTTGATGAGCCGGGGCGAGAGTCGTGACAAAGACTCAAAAGCAAGAATGTACATCTTGGCCAACGCCATGGAAGCAATCATTGGAGCGATTTATTTAGAGCACGGATTTTCTTCAGCAAAGAAATTTATTTTGAAGAATATTATAGTTAAGTTGGAAGACATTATCAAGAAGAAGCTTTATATAGATCCTAAAAGCAATTTTCAAGAAAAAGCCCAAGAGAAGGAAGGAGTTACTCCTTCTTACAAGATGATTAGCTCCCAAGGACCGGATCACGCCAAAGTTTTTAAAGTAGGCGTCTATTTAGATAAGGAGCTGGTGGCGACCGGCGAGGGTTCCAGCAAGCAGGAAGCGCAGATTCAAGCAGCGCAAAACGCCCTAATAAAGAAAAAATGGAATAATTAATATTTTAATGGAAGGTGACATATGGACATAGAATCTTTATTGTTAAAGACAATTAAGGATGGGGCCTCCGATCTTCATTTGATCGCCGGCTTACCTCCGCATATCAGAGTCGATGGTGTCTTGCAACCAATTGGCACGGAAGCTATTTCTGCAAAAGAGATAGATTCCGTATGCAAAGAAATGCTGGGCGATGTTGCTTATAAAAAGTTCTCGATAGAAAAAAATCTTGATTTTGCTTTTGAGGATGAAAAGGGCAATCGCTTCAGGGTAAATCTTTTTTTTGAAAAAGGATTCCCGGCTCTTTCTGCTAGAACTATTCCTACTGAAATTCCGACCATGGAAGATATTGGCATGCCCAAGGTCATGTACGATCTGTGTAATCTCGATCGAGGATTAATCTTAGTTACCGGTCCGACCGGTTGCGGTAAGTCTACTTCTTTGGCTGCCATGATTGACTATATCAATCAGAACAGGCGTTCAAATATTATTACACTAGAAGACCCGATTGAATTCATTTTTCATCCCAAGAAAAGCATTATCAGACAGAGGCAATTAGGTTCAGATATGCTTTCCTTCCAAGATGGCTTAGTTCATGCTCTGCGACAAGACCCTAATGTTATTATGGTCGGAGAAATGAGAAATTTAGAGACAATTGCCACTACCATTACTTTGGCTGAGACCGGACATTTGGTTTTTGCTACTTTACATACCTACAGCGCCGCTCAAACCATTGATCGTATCATTGATATTTTTCCGCCACACCAGCAGAATCAGGTGAGGATGCAAATCTCGCTTACTTTAAGGGGCGTACTAACCCAAAGGTTGCTTCCGGCTGTTGGGGGTGGACGAGTGGCCGCTCGAGAGCTTTTGATTAATACGCCGGCCGTGGCTAATCTTATCAGGGAAAATAAGATTTCTCAGATTAAGACTGTCATCCAGACAAGCGCCAAAGATGGAATGTTGACTATGGAAAATTCCCTTAATAAATTGTATAAAGATGGGCTAATAGATAAGGAAACTCTTGACGCTAACATTGTAATGCAGAACGGTTTTTAGGGTGTTGACTCCCAACGATTTTTTTGCTATATTATTGGAGCGGATTATTTACAATATTTGGTTCCAATAAAATCTGCGGCGGTAGTTCAGTTGGCTAGAACGTCTCCTTGCCAAGGAGAAGGTCGCCGGTTCGAATCCGGTTCGCCGCTCTGGCAAGAAGGGAGATTGATCTCCCTTTTGTTTTTAGCCCGGATGGTGAAATTGGTAGACACGAAGGACTTAAAATCCTTTGGACTAATACTCCGTGCCGGTTCGACTCCGGCTCCGGGCATAATTTAAAAACCCTTTAAGGGTGAGACCCGTGTAAAACAAAAAAGAAACGCTTATCGCGCTTCTTTTTTGTTTTATGCACCCGGCAGGGGTCGAACCCACAACCTCCTGGTCCGAAGCCAGGCGCTCTATCCAGTTGAGCTACGGGTGCTTTTAAAAATAAAACTCCGCTGAGGCGGAGCTTGGTGGGCGCAGCAGGACTCGAACCTGCGACCGTTTGCTTAAGAGGCAACTGCTCTACCAGCTGAGCTATGCGCCCGAATTACACAAATATATTATCAGGAAAACAAAATAAAATCAAGGCTATTTAGATATTTCCTCGATAATTTCATCAAGCCTGGCAAACATCTCATCGTTTCCTGCTCCCGGTGCCAGTGACAGGGCCTCCACATAGCGTGGCAAATTATCAATGAAATTATTAAAGATTCCTCTGGTTAAACCAAACGAGCAGTCGCCGTAGCCGAGTTTTTTCAGATAGATGGCGTTGATTACTTGTTCTATTTGTCTTTTTATTGGCAGGACTAGATAAGGCTTTTTTAGGCAGACGCACTCTGACATCAGGCTGGCTCCGCCCGTGGCTATAACTGCCTTTGCTCCTTCAAGATATTTAAGCCACTCTTCAATATTGAAGCTTCTGAAAGTAATGTTGCCGTCTTGCCCCTCTCGGTGCGGTCCAAAAACCACGCACTTGATGCCACTTTCTTTGAGAATTGGCAATATTTTTGATAGCTCTGCACCTTCGTAAATCAACAAATAATCGCCATAGTAGGGTTTCAGATCAAGTACTTCTTTTCTGACTACCGGCGGCAGAACTTCGGCTTTTTTGTTTTTTACTATGGTCTTGAAAAAAGAAGTTATCAAATATTTTTTTGCTCCCCAAACCATTAAATTGATAACGATTTTAGTCATGAATAACTCTTTGCGGTATTTGAAAGGAATATCTATTTTAGTATGGGTTAATTGATGCTGATTGTCTATCGAGATCAATGGCTTCTTTAAAAATTTAGCAGCCAAGGCTGACAGCGGCTCAAAGTCGGTAATAATTAAGTCCGGATCAAATTGTTTTATTTTCTTATAAACTTTTAGAAATTCAGAAAATAGTTTTCCGGCATTGATTACGTTTTTAGAAACGGTACGAAAATAGCTTAGTTTGTTATGCTTGTAAGTCAAGGTTAGTCCCGGTATTTCCCAGGTTTCAAATTCCTTTTCCAAAAGCAAAAAAGCCTGGCCATAAGTCATCACTTTTAATTGATGTCCTTTGGCTACCAAATGCCTCATCGTTTCCTTGCTTCTAGTGGAGTGTCCGAAACCCTGTCCGGATAAACTGTAAATTATTTTCATAATGATAATATTCTAACAAATTAAGCCATTCTTTTCAATTGATTTTTCTCCTATTTTCTGGTATTATCCAGGCATAATATTAATTTTTTAATAAATGTCATTTTCTATTGGAATAGTCGGGTTGCCCAATGTCGGTAAATCCACCCTCTTTAAAGCCTTGACTAAGAAGCAAGTAGACGCGGCTAATTATCCCTTTTGTACCATTGATCCTAATGTCGGAGTTGTTGCCGTTCCCGATCCTAGATTAGAGCCTCTGGGTAAGGTTTCTAATTCCGAAAAAATAGTCCCAACGACGATTGAATTTATTGATATTGCCGGGATAGTCAAGGGTGCTTCCAAGGGTGAGGGTTTGGGTAATAAGTTCTTGGCCAACATCAGAGAAGTCGATGCCATCGTTCAAGTAGTACGTCAATTTTCCGATAGCAATGTTATCCACGTTGCCGGCAAGGTTGATCCCGACTCTGATCAAGAGACGATAAATTTAGAGTTGATTTTTGCCGATTTAGCTACCGTTGAAAAGCGCTATGATACCAATAGCAAAGAAGTCAGAGCCGGAAAAAAAGAAGCTCTTGAATTACAACCAATACTCGAGCACTTGAAATCCGGACTCGAGGAAGGCAAATTAGCAAATGAAATTATTACTGATCCTGAAGAACGTCTTTTGGTAAAAGATTTATGCTTGCTTACCATGAAGCCGATGATTTATGTCCTTAACGTTGATGAAGACAGGGTTTTTCAAGAAACGGATTTTTTGACCATCTCCGCCAAGATAGAAGCCGAGCTTGCTGAATTGCCGGAGGAGGAGGCACAAACATACTTAAAAGAATTGCAGTTGGATTCTTCCGGATTAGACCGGCTTATCAAAAAGGCCTATGACGCTCTGGATTTAATCACCTTTATAACTTCCGGAGAAATGGAGACTAAGGCCTGGACGATTAAGCGTGGCACCAAAGCACCCCAGGCCGCCGGAGTCATCCACACTGATTTTGAGGAAGGATTTATCCGCGCCGAAGTTATTAATTGGAGCGATTTAGTCGAGGCGGGTGACGAAGCTAGAGCTAAAGAAAAAGGTTTGATTCGTCTTGAAGGTAAAGAGTATGCGATGCAAGACGGAGACGTCTGTCATTTCAGGTTCAACAATTAATATGGAAGACGATACTAAGCTAAAGATAATATTTTACGTTTTGGTTGGGCTATATACCATTACGATTATTGGTATTTGGGAGAGCTTTGTTAAACCGCTTTGGATGATTTTCTTAAAATTTATTGAGCCGGCGATAATTTTTATTTATAATTTAGTGGCAATAAAATAGGAAGCAAAGGGGTTGGCTTGACAAAAGCCTCATTTTTTGTTAGATTTAAATATCTCGTTGTACCTTTGAGTGTCAATTTCAACCGCTTTAACTTTGTAAGTTGAGGCAATAAGGAGGATGTTATGAATAACGTTCCTGCTGAGAAGGTAGATTTCCGGCAGGGAGTTGTTGCCGGGATTGGGGTACTGTCGATCAATCTATCGACGGTAATGAAGCTTGTCTCTCCGCAGACCCTAGACTTGTTGGAGATTTTTCCCGGGGATAAGAAGTCGGTTATTGGCGCCATGGGAGAGAAGTCTCTTGAGGCGCTGGAGTCACTCAGGCGCGCCATCGACAGGCGGAACATGTTTTTGCCGAGATTCAAGAAAATAGGCTACACGTTGTCTTCTTCTGTTCCCGAGGAGATTGCAGGCAAGAAAATCTATTTCGTTATCGTCGAAGATGGTCGGGTGAGGATTTCCTTTCCCTCCCAGAGAGGAGTTCCCGTTACAGAGAAATCGAAAAACGGAAGAAAGTTCTTCTCCACCCCGTCATTTTGGAGGATTGAAATCGATCTAAGTCATACGCGCTGTCTGATGAGTTTCGAGATGTATGGTTGCTACAAGAATGATGACCAGTGGCTCGGAACCTGGAGACCTAAAACCTCAAGAGTGTCGGGGCCGGTCATTAAGATCCTTACGATTAACTCCGATCGCGATCTCCGCGAGGTCGTCAGGCAGACGGGGGTTGCCAAAAACGTACTTAGAAACCACTTGGCTCAGGCCAAGAGGCTGCTGAATGTCTAGCGGGTTATCCGAAAGGACTCCCCGCTCTTTTATTTTATCAAAAACCCATCTTCCAACTCCATTCTTGAAAAAATGACCTCTCTTTCTTTCTCGTCGGAGACTATTTCCGGTTGTCCGTAATCTTTTATTCTGATAGGAATTATTTCAATTGAGGAAATTAAATTATCTCGAAAAATAACCTTGGCTAGCGCTCCTTGCTGAGTTTCTGTTGACCACATTTGATCAAATACTAGATTACCCAAAGAATAGATTATTGGCTTGCTTTGGTAGATTTCCGTTATCTGAACCCAATGAGGGTGGTGGCCAATTACCAGGTCGGCTCCGGCATCAATTGCTCCTCTGGCGAATTCTTTTTGTTGGCTGTTGGGTTTATTTACGTATTCGATGCCGGCATGCATTATTATTATGACTACATCAGATTTTTCTTTGGCCAGCTTGACGTCCTTTTTCATTTCGGCAATATCCATATTAGCGATTCCGGGCGTGGAAGAATTGGCAACATAAAGATCTTCAGGATAGCCGTAATTGAGAAAAGAAAAAGTTATTCCGTTCTTCTCTATCAAGGCCGGTTGATGCGCTTCGGCAGAAGTATTTCCTGCGCCAACAAAAGCGATACCTTTTTCTTGCAGTATTTTGAAAGTATCTCTCATGCCACTTACGCCCTGATTGCCGAAATGGTTGTTGGCTAGAGCCGCTAAATCTATTCCGGCTAAAATTAGTCCCTGAAGTGATCTGGGATCGGCGTTGAAACTGAATGAACCGCTAGGCACAAAATATTTACCGGAGTAAGTCAGGGGGGATTCTAAATTAATGACGGCGATGTCAGCACTCGATAGTAAGGAAGATATTTTTTTAAACGGCCAAGCATAATCTTGGTATTTCTCCATTTTCTGTCCCACCGTTCTCGATAACATTACGTCACCGCCAAAAATCAAAACAGTTTTTTGGGGTTCCGTTGTTTTTTCTTCTGTCAACAGGGGGTCTATTTTTTCTGCCTCAGAAGTGCTGGCAATAGGCGTCTCGATTTTATCCAAGCTTTTTTTCAGTGGCAGATTTTGCTTTTGGCAGCCGCAAAGAGCTATGGCGCCTACCGCGACAATCGCCAAATAAGCAAGCCTTTTAGTTTTCATTTTTTTCTTTTTTAAATAAAAGGTAAGAATAAATCGTACTGCCAGCCAGAATCATTGCTATTCCAAAAATAAATAGGACAGCGGCTAGCAGTGGTGGCAACCAGGGGGCGATAATAATAATGACACCCCAAATGATGAATAATTTTCCTGACAATCTGTGAGTCTTATTCCAAACATTTTCTGATGATAGTGTCCAAGGAGTGCGTACGCCGACAAACCAATTCTTTTTTATTTTTCCCAGGTAGTTGCCGATAACAATCATAGTCAAGCCTACAGTGGCGGCGGTAATGGCTGCCACGTTAAGATTATAACCAAGGTTGTAGAAGCTTGTTACCAGATAAAGCAAAGCCAAGACTCCTACCAGTATTGATCTGAAAATAGCGTAGGGCCGGGAGAACTCACCGTAGCGTTCTTTTTTCGGATCGAAATGAGGGAAAGCCAACATCATCAAATACGCTACCAAAACAAGGGCTGGCAAGAAAAAAGCGCCAAAAGCCTTGCCTGACCAACCGTCGACTTCGCCTCTGAAGTTCCAGTGGGTGGCAATCGTTTCTGGAAAGTTGGCGTAAAAATAGAAGGAAGAGACAAGACAAATAATGATTGCCGCTATCGGCAAAAATTCGCTTTTCCAACTCAGATTGAGAATGTTTTTTTTCATATTTTTATTTTTTTTGATCTAAGATGTCCATTATTTTTTCCGCCGCTTCTTCGATAGAGCTAAGATTTAGCGAGTAAATAATTTGTTGTCCTTCGCGTCTGGAGGATACCAGTCCGGCTCGTTTGAGAGTATCTAAGTGGTGCGATAGGGTGGGTCCGGTAATCGGTAATTTATCGCCCATTTCTCCTACAGAACGATCCTTTTTCTTGAGCAAATCAATGATGCGTCTTCTATTCTTGTCAGCCAGAGCGGAGAGTGTTTGTGAGATTGGCATATTTAGATAATTAGATGTATATCTAAATATTAACAAACAATAAAAAGATTGCCAAGGGTCGGGTTTGGGGCCACAAAAAAAAACGCTTCTTACGAAGCGTTTTGTAGGCTTGAAAATAATTTTAAGATATTTCCTCTCTTTTTTCTCTGATAAATCCCAGAGCCTTATCCAGCGTTTCCACCAAGGCTTTGAAGGGAGTTTCAATGGCGAAGTCCAGAATATAAATCATGATATTGATTTTGGAAAAGTTAACTGAAAGGAAGCGCCCGACACTAATAATAGGCAGAGTGAAAAAATCTATTAAGAAATTTGTGAGATTTTCTTTTCTTGGCGTTACCGAGTATTGATTGGCGATATTGCGCAGGCGGAAGCCGAAGAAGCTAACTAAGGTCAAGAAGAAGACAAATAGAGCCCCGGAAAATAAATTGAAACCTAGCTTGTGCAAAAACCAAAGAACCAACCCAAATGAGGCCAAAAACATTATTGAATAAAGAGAATTGAAAATTATGAAGGCCCAAGATCCGAAGCGCAGGGATTTTTTTGGCTTATAGATAAGTCTTCTTTCCGATCCGTAGATTATCTTTTTTATTTCCTCCATAATAATTTCCGTGTTTTTGGGTCCTGGAATTTTAATGGTTAGAGCAACAATCGCCATTAATAGAGGATGGAAAACAATATTAATTGTTAGTGCTAGCCAGTTGATATGTCCCAAAAAGATTTGGTCGTAAGGCAATTCTAATAGCAAGGCAAGAATAGTTTTGGTGAGGAAGATATAGATAATAACCCTGAAAATACTGCCTACTAATTTAGTGCGAGTGGTTTTATATTTCCTGTTGCAGACTTCTTTTATTTTTTCTGCCAGTCGGGTTTCGTCGCCGAATAACTCCCTGTTTTCAGCGAGATCATCCGAGGTTGCTTCTTTGATAATATTGAAAAAGACCGATTGGACCTTGAGCATCTTACCCAACTGGTGCCCCGATGGATGATTCAAGTGCAGGTCTATTTTTTTCTTGAAAGAAAGCAATTGAGGCAAAAGCTTCCGGGTTTCATCCGGGGTTATGTTATTCCAGTCCGGCCGATAAAGTTTGAATAGCAAGTAGCTGAGAAGTTGCTGGTCAGCCTTTATTAGATTTCTTAGAACGGCTATGTAAATTTGCAGGTTCCTTTCTTTTTCGTCGATATCCGCTTTAGAGAAGTTAATGCTCTTAACCATTTCTCCGTAAGCATAGTTAATCAGCGCCGTTTCTTTGTGGTCAGGAAAGAGGAATTCGTCTATTTCGCAAACCATTAATCCGGTAATCCAATCTGTGATCTTTTTGTAATCGGGCGGAGGGTTCTGAGCAAGGTACTGGAGCACCATCAGGTACTTGGCAATAATTATGGCCACCTCCTCAATGTCTGTTTCGGGCAGTTCATCATTTGGCAAATATTTGGCTCTAATAAATTCATGTATCAGGGCCTCGCTGATTTTGATGGGGTTTTTCTCCATCAAAAATCCGACTTGGCGATTTAACAGTCTTTTTAGGGAGGTTCTTCTGATCAAGTGTTCCTCATTATAATCAATAGCGTTCCTTATTTTTTCGTAAAAAAATCCAAGCTTGGAAATCAATTGATTAAGCTTTATTTTGGCTGCGTCAGCAGGAACTGCTCGTTTCTTGGTGGAAGACAATTCTTGCAGGAGCCATTCACTTTCTCCGGTTATTTTAGGCATAGTTTTCTTTTGTTCTTTCTGCTATGATTATAGCATAATAAACCCTTTGATTTAAGTGGCTGATTGACTTGTTCGCTTGTTGTCATTGACTTTTTTCTTATTATCTGATATCATAAAGGTGCGCTATCAAAAGCTTATTTAAGGATAGAAATTATGATTTTAGACATCATTCAATTGGTTTCGGCCGTATTATTGGTCGTGGTAGTCCTGTTGCAGAATCGTGGCACCGGATTAGGCGCGGCTTTTGGAGGTGAGGGCAACGTTTACAGAACTAAGCGTGGCCTGGAGAAAACCCTATCTATTGCTACTATAATCCTCGCGGTTGTTTTTTTGGCCACCGCTTTGATCAACGTTCTCTATTAATTCTTGTTTTGGCCGCTTTAATCTTTTTAAAGTTAGGCCACCAAACATCGAGAGGCAATCCTTACGATATTTGGCGGACAATTTAGACAATCATTAATTAAAAAAAACGTGGATTTTTTTCTGAAATTACGGAAAAAGATTTCCTTGTTTTTCGACCGTCAGGCGACAGGCTTGAGAAAGTTTGAAAAACAGCATCATTTAGACCGCCTATTGGTAGTCTCTCTTAATCGTTCTCGAAAAATAAGTCTGAAGCAACTCAAGTATCTGCCGAAATTTTTATCGCGCAGGGAAAAGAGGCAAGCCAATGTATTATTGGCTGTCACTGCCGTTTTTGCTATTTTTTTGGTCGTTCAGGGATTGCTGTCATTAACTTACTTGAAGCCGGGATTCGGTGGCGAGTATGTCGAGGGCGTTGTCGGTTCTCCGCTTTTTATTAATCCGATATTGGCTTCTTCTAATAGCGTTGATGGCGATTTGAGTAGATTAGTTTTTTCTTCTTTAGTCCAATACGACAAAGATCGTAATATAGTCGCCGATTTAGCTGAGAGCTTTGAGGTTTCCGAAGATCAGCTTACCTACACCTTCCATCTTCGTCAGAATGTCAAGTGGCACGATGGAGAGCCTTTTAGGGTGGACGATGTAATTTTCACTTTTTCTTCAATTCAAGATTCGCAGTTTAAGAGTCCGCTCAACAGAAGGTTTCAAGGAATGCGAGCAGAAAAAGTCGATGAATATACTGTAAAATTTATTTTGAAAGAGCCTTTTGCTCCATTTCTTAGTATGCTTACTTTCGGCATCTTGCCGGAGCATTTGTGGTACAATATTCCTCCCAGCAATGCCGATCTTAATGAGTTAAATAAGAAGCCGATAGGTACTGGACCTTGGAAATTTGACAATCTTAAGAAAGACAAATCGGGAACCATAAAATCTTATACCCTTTCTGCTTACGAGGATTATTATGGTAAAAAACCTTATTTATCCAAGATTACTTTCAAGTTTTTTGGAGATAACATGTCGGCAATTGAGGCGCTAAAAAGCCAAAGCGTTGACGGCATCGGGTTTTTGCTTCAAGAGAATCGGGACGATTTGAAGAAACACAAGAATATAGTTTTAAATAAGTTGCAACAACCGCAATACGCCTCCATCTTTTTCAATCAGAAAAAAAATACTTTGCTACAAGCCGATTATATCAGGCAGGCGTTAGCTCTTTCATTGGATAAAAATAAAATAGTTAACGATGTCTTTGGCGATTTTGCCAAGACTATCGACGCCCCGTTGCTTCCGGGATTTTCTGATTCTTCGCAAATCAATAGATATGGCTACGATCCTGAAGCGGCGGTTGCTTTGTTGGAAAAGAACGGTTGGGAATTGGTGGCTACCACAACGGAAAACGGTTTGACCGAACAGCTTCGCGTAAAGAAGGATTGGAATCTAGAGTTGAAGCTAACTTTGCCGGACCAGCCTCAATATGTGGAGGTTGCTAAGCGTATCAAAGAGAGTTGGAATCAAATCGGAGTCAGGGTAAATTTGGAAATAGTTGATAAATCAAAAGTCGTTCAAGAGAATATCAATGGCAGAAAATATGAAGTCTTGCTTTTCTCTTATAATCTTTTGTCCGATCCTGATCCGTTTGCTTTCTGGCATTCTTCTCAGAATGAGTATCCGGGTTCGAATTTGGCAGTTTTCTCTAATAAGAAGTTAGACGATTTATTGGAGGCTGCTAGAAAAAACAATGATTACAATTATCGTCAGGAGCAGTATTCTGAATTTCAGAAAATAGTATCAACAGAATTGCCTGCCATCTTCCTTTACACTCCTTATTATATTTATCCTCAAAATAAAGTCATAAAAGGCTTCGAAGCCGTTGCGGTTTCAAGATATAGTGACCGCTTCTCCAGCCTCAGTGATTGGTACGTAAAAGCCAAGCGCTCACTGGATATTGGCAAGCTTTTTAAATAATCTGAAAGGCCGATTACAGCCTTAAGCCGACATGGTGGAATTGGTAGACACGCACGGTTCAGAGCCGTGTCGCCGCAAGGCGGTGAGAGTTCAACTCTCTCTGTCGGCACAAATAATCCTTCGCTTCGCTTTTAAAGCGATGCTGATATCGAATAGATCTCTTCGGCAATTATTGTCGAAATCAATCAAATTCGGTTTATTATTAATAAATTATGAATACCAATGATTACCGGCGCAATGCGCCGCGGAAGACTTTCAAGTCTCCCAGTTTCTCGGCGATGAAAAAATCGCATAAGGAACAAGCAAAGCCTCATGGCTTTGTCTCTAAAAACAAGCCCCTGAAATTTTCAGAGGCAACCAAGCAAAAGACCGATTCCAACAGTTTGAGCCTAGATAATTGGTTGGAAACAGTCGATTTGCCAAACGAAAAACCATCCGGAGCTTCTACTAAACCGGCTTTTTCGGCACCTCAAAAAACGGTGTCTGAAAATAAGCAGGGGAAATTTTCTCCCAACACCTATCGCCAGCCACGCAGCCGTTCTGGAAATTTTCAAAAACCAGACCAGTCTAAGTTTAAGGCGGCACAAGCGGCAAGCCAAGCGGTTAGGAATTATAAGGATCAGCGTCCTCAAACGCAAGGTCAGCCAGCGACTTACGGTAAGTTGCCGGCTCCCGGAGAGCCCAGATTGCGCATAATCCCCATCGGTGGCTATGAAGAAGTTGGCCGTAATATGACAATTTTTGAATATGGCAACGATATTATAATTTTGGACATGGGAATACAGTTTCCTGAGGAGGACATGCCGGGCATCGATTATATCATTCCTAATGTTGAGTATTTAAAAGGCAAAGAAAAACAAGTTAAAGGAGTTATTTTCTCTCACGGACATTTGGATCATATCGGAGCTGCTCCAATACTTTTGGAAAAGTTAGGCAATCCGGTCATTATCGGCCGGCCCCTTACCTTGGCAATGATTAAGCACCGCCAAGAAGATTACAAAAAAGACAGTTCCAAAAAATTAAAGACAGTAACCATTAAAAACATCAAAGAAAGAATGCGTTTAGGCGTTTTTGATATTTCTTTTTTTCAAATAGATCATTCTATTATGGATGCTGTCGGCGTCATTATCAAAACTCCTTCCGGAACAATTCTGCATCCCGGCGATTGGACTTTGGAAAAAAATAAGGATGGCAAGCCGATTATCGATTATTCTTTTTTATCTAAATTAGAACGGCCGACGGTTTTGATGTTGGAGTCTCTTGGGGCGATTGATGTGCGCAATAGCGCTTCCACCGAAGAAATGCAAGCGAATTTAACCAAGCTTATTTCTCAAGCTCCTGGCAGAATAATTATCGGAACATTTTCTTCGCAGACAGAGCGTATCAGTTGGATTATTTCGGTTTGCGAAAAGTTGGGCAAGAAAGTTGCTCTCGATGGTTATAGCATGAAAATCAATGTTGAGATTGCCAAAAAGCTGGGCTACATAAAATATCAGAAAAATACAGTTATTAAAATCGAAGAAGTCGATAAGTATCCCGACAATAAAGTGGTAATTCTGTGTACCGGATCGCAAGGAGAGGGCAATGCCGTTCTCTCGCGTATCATCGATGGTTCGCACAAGAGCGTCAAGCTGAAGCTGGAAGACACTGTCGTTTTATCTTCCTCAATAATTCCGGGAAATGAAAGAACGATTCAGAGGCTCAAGGATAATCTTTATCGCCAGTGCAACAATGTTATCCATGGCAATATTATGGACATTCATGTCTCTGGTCATGGCAATCGCGACGACATCGCTTACATGTTGCGCCAGATTAGGCCGGATTATTTTATTCCTTCCTACGCTAATCACTATATGCTTAAAGAAGCAGCTAAACTTGCTGTCAGTATTGGTTTCCGGCAAGAAAGGATTTTTGTACCGGACAATGGCAGCGTCATTGAGATTGGCCGTCAGGGAGCTAAGATGCTGGAGAAAAAAGTTCCGGCCTCTTATGTTTTCGTCGATGGGCTCGGTATTACCGATATGAACAATGTGGTTTTGCGTGACCGTCAGCAATTGGCGGAAGACGGCATGTTGGTAATCGTTGCCACCATTGATTCTAAAACCGGGGATTTGGTGCAAAATCCCGACATTATCTCGCGCGGTTTCGTTTATTTGAAGGAGAATAAAAAACTCATTGAGATGACTCGTACTAAAATCAGGAAGCTGCTTAAGGATGAAAATTCCAAAACGGCTCCTGACGATCAATTAATCAAAGATAAGCTACGCAATGAGATTGGCAAATTCTTATTCCAAAAAACAGAAAAACGCCCGATGATTTTGCCGGTCATAATAGAAGTATAAAAAACATATAAAAACAAAACTCCGGATTTCCGGAGTTTTGTTTTTTGTTTTTATAGCGAGTTATTATGGTTGTTTGTTTGAAGTTAATTATCTTGATATGAAGATTTAATAACGTAACAGATTTTTGATTTTCGACTTTTTCGCCTTGAAATATTTTTTGGCGAATTTTTCAGCTGCATCAGGATTAAACCAGCAACAACTGAAGATGTCGATGAAAGCCCGATCGCCCTGTTTATCATCGAAATGGATGGTAATCGAGGAAGTCTCTATGAATTGGAAAGCGCTATAGCCTTCCAAAGAGCCTTCGGCGAATTTTTCCACCCTGGTCGGTCCATGTGCCTGCATTTTGAGCAGGTCAACTAGTTGCTTGACGAATAGCTTGATCGCTTTCGGCGATTGGATCATTTCATGGTCACAGCCGGCCAAGTCTATCGAGGCCAGCAAACCCCACGCCTGGCGATTTTTATAGTCGCGGCGTAAAGTTGCAATGTTCATCTCTGTTTTTTGGGTTATGAATGAACTCCCTTACGCCTTACCGGACAGCCAGCAGACCAACGCCAACCGTTGGCAGGGACGAAAGGATTGTCTTTAATGGTACATTATTTATTGATTCTTGTAAAGCTTAGAGCCTTTGTTCCAAGTAAAGTCAATGGCGCTGATAATCAAAAAGACAAGCGAGAACCATAAGAGTGTAGCGGAGATTGATAGAAAGTAGAGCGAATCGTAAATTTGCCAGAGAAAAATAGCCAACACACCTAGTGATTGCAAGAGCATTTTCGTTTTTCCCCAAATGTTGGCGGGACGAGGAGTCATTCCGGATTTTTTGATCATAAGAGCTAAAAAAGCCATCGATGCTTCCAAGCCGGCAATAGATAGTATCAGCGAAGTGAACGGGTAATCAAAGAGTACGACAAGCAATGTTAGTCCTACCAATAACTTGTCCGCCAGGGGATCGAGAATTAACCCATCCTTGGATATTTGTCCTCGTCTGCGAGCCAGCGCTCCATCCAGCGAATCAAGCAGTGCGGCGCCTACAAAAGCGATTGCGCCCCAAAACCAGAAATCGGCCATAATTAGAATTACAACCACTGGAACCAAGGCTATTCTGAACCAAGAAAAGGCATTGGGTTTAATCCAGTCCGGTATCAAAAAGAACAAAGTCCGTTCCAGGAAAGAGTCGATAAAACGCTGTATTGCCTTATAAAAATCGTTTGACATAATTGATAATAAGTATTATTATAGCAATTGACTTTAGGCCACGGCATATGCCTTGGCTTAAGCTATTTATAATAATTATAACCTAAAAAAATACGATGAGAAACTTTTATAAAAATACCATCTTTTATGTTTTAATTTTTTTGCTGATCATGGCGGCTTTTAGTTGGATTTCAATAGAGTCGCAACAGCCGGAAAACATCGATATTTCTTCTTTAGTAAGCCAAGTTGAGGCCGGACAAATCAAATCGATTGAAATTTCAAATAACACGCTGGACATTACCTTAAATGATGGAAGCAAGAAGACATTGCAAAAAGAATCGAGCGAGTCGCTTAGTTCTTTGCTTAAAAATTATAACGTTAACCCCGAGCAATTGAAAAAGATTGCCGTCACAGTAAAGAGCGAATCCGGCTGGAAGTTCTGGGCGATCAATCTTTTGCCAATAATTATCCCGGCGATTTTCATTTTGGGTTTTTTCTGGTTTATGATGCGCCAAGCTCAGGGGGCCAACAACAAAGCAATGAGCTTTGGCCAATCGGGAGCCAGAGAATTCAATCCGGATAAAAAAAATAAGATAACTTTTAAAAATGTTGCCGGTGTCAGGGAAGCCAAACAGGAACTTCTGGAGATAGTTGATTTTTTGAAAAATCCTAAAAAGTTTTTAGACATGGGTGCAACGATCCCCAAAGGAGTATTACTGTTGGGTTCCCCGGGAACCGGTAAGACGCTATTGGCTAAAGCAGTGGCTGGCGAAGCTGGCGTTCCTTTTTTCTCTATCTCCGGTTCAGAATTTGTAGAAATGTTTGTCGGCGTCGGCGCTTCTCGTGTCAGGGATTTATTTAAGCGCGCCAAAAAGCATTCGCCCTGCATTTTATTTATTGATGAAATTGATGCTGTCGGCCGTCAGCGTGGCGCCGGACTTGGTGGGTCGCATGATGAGCGCGAACAAACCCTCAATCAGATTTTGGCGGAAATGGATGGCTTTGAGCCGTCTGACAATATTATTGTCATGGCTGCCACTAATCGTCCCGATGTTTTGGACGCCGCTCTGTTGCGTCCGGGGCGTTTTGATCGTCGCGTAACCTTGGATTTGCCGGACATCAATGATCGCGAGGAGATTTTGAAGGTTCATGCCAAAGAAAAACCGTTAGCAGAGGAAGTAAAATTGCGGAGTGTGGCAGAACGCACTCCAGGATTTTCCGGAGCTGACTTGATGAATTTGCTTAATGAATCAGCTATTGCCGCCGCCTTAAAAAATGCTAAAGAGATTAGTTTAAATGATGTGCTTTCCAGTATTGATAAAGTTTTACTGGGTCCGGAAAGAAAAAGCCATATCTTAAGTGATAAAGAAAAGAAGGTCACTGCTTACCATGAGGCGGGACACGCTTTAGTCGCGCATGAGTTGCCAAACACCGATCCGGTGCGCAAGGTTTCTATCGTGGCCCGAGGTACTGCCGCGGGATTCACTTTGAAATTGCCTAGTGAAGACAAAAAACTGCACACCAAGACTGAATTCATAGAAGAGTTGGCGGTAATGCTGGCTGGTCGCATGGCTGAAGAAGAGATTTTTAATGAAATTACTACTGGAGATCAAAATGATCTTAGGCAGGCCACTAAACTGGCTCGTCGTTTGATTAGTGATTATGGCATGAGTGAAAAGCTGGGACTCAGGACTTTCGGCCAGCGCGAGGAATTGATATTTTTGGGCAGGGAAATTCATGAAGAGAAGGATTATTCTGAAAAAATTGCCGAGGAAATTGATCAGGAAATAACCAGAATGCTTGATGAGGCCGCTAAAACCGCCCTGAGAATCATTAAAGAAAAGCGTCAGTATTTAGATAAAATAGCTGATGAGTTAATCACTAAAGAAACGATCGAGGCCGAGGATTTTGAAAAAATATTCGCTTAAATAAATTCGTCTCAAGGAAAAACTTCCTCCTAACAAAGAGGAAGTTTTTTGTTTTTATTATTTGTGTTATAATATAGGCAGATGCCAAAAGGCAAGCAACAAAATTAGATACAATAAAAATATGGCCATGCAATCAACTTCTTATCTCTATCGCCCAGTTCTTAAGCGGGCTTGGGAGATAACTAAAAAATCCCCCTCGCTTTGGGTGCTGGGGTTGCTTTCAATAGCGTTTTCGGTCGGTAGCGAATATGAAATCATGTTACGCGCGCTTTATAACTCTAGTCGCGAAGGAATTATCAACGCTTTTTTAGAAGGCGTAAATACGGGAATATCAGAGGGAGCAACTTTGACTAGCCAGAGCTTCTGGATCAACTCTTGGAACGTTTTTGTTAATAACATTGGTTCAGCTACCACCGCATTGTTTGTTTTTGCTTGTATTTTTGTGGCTATCTTACTGTTTATTTGGCTGGCAATATGTTCTCAGGTCGCAATGATTCGTAATATTTATTTGATTGATAAGGGTAAGAAGCCAACGTTAGCCGAGGGATTCAACTTTTCTTTCATTAATTTTTGGCCGATATTGTTTTCGGTGATTTCTCTCAAGATTGCACTAATGTTAATGTTTGGGTTATTGGGATTGGTGCTGTGGCTGGTATCAGGTTTTGGTTGGGCGGCGGATGTGATTTATGTAGTTGCTTTCATTGCTTTTGTCGGCGCATCATTAGTTTTTGCTTTTCTTATTAAGTACCAGATTTTTTACATTTTGTTGAAGAAACAGAATTTTACCTCTGCCTTAAAAGACGCTTGGAGCCTTTTCGCTAAGAATTGGCTAGTGTCCTTAGAAATGGCCGGACTGATGTTTCTGGTTTTTTTGGTAGGGGTTATAGTTTCTGCTTTCTTGATTACGATTTTCTTTTCAATTCCTATCGTAATCGTCCCTTATTATTTCGGAATTTGGCCGGTGTTTTTGAAATTCGCCGTCTCCCTTCTTTCTCTGATTGGAATTATTGCTACCGCAGTAATTGTTAATTCTTTTGTCGCGGTTTTACAGTGGTCTTCTTGGACATTATTATTTTCTCGTTTGGAGCAGGGAGAGGCCTCTAGTGGCATCGAGAGAATTTCTGCCACTCTGAAGGGTTTGCCACAAATGATAACTGGCAAAGGTTAAATTTTTTAATTTTTAAAAACCCGTCACAAGGCGGGTTTTTTGATTGACTTTTTGCTTCTGAAATGGGAGAATAAGCTCAGAAATAATTAAGTTATTAATGAAAAAAATAGAGCTACTTGCCCCAGCCGGAGACTTACAAAAACTCAAATACGCCTTAGTTTACGGAGCCGACGCGGTTTATTTGGGTTTGCCACAATTTTCTTTGCGTGCCAAAACTGGTTTTGATCTTAAAACATTGAAAGAGGGGATTGCGCATGCCCACAAACTGAAGAAGAAAGTTTATGTGACGGTAAATATTTTTGCGCACGAGGAACATATCAAGACCTTGCCGAAATTTCTTAGACAGTTGGCCGTTTGCCGTCCTGACGCAATTATTCTCTCGGATCCTGGGGTGCTACTTCTGGTAAAAAGGTATTTACCACGTGTTGCGATTCATCTTTCCACGCAGGCCAACACGCTTAATTCTGAGGCGGTTAAGTTTTGGCAGAAGAATGGCGTGAAAAGAATTATCTTAGGCCGTGAAGTGAGTCTGTCTGACATCAAAAAAATTCATACTGTCGCGCCTAAGATGGAATTAGAGGTCTTTGTGCATGGCGCAATGTGCATGAGTTACTCCGGCCGTTGTTATCTCTCGGCTTGGATGAGCAATCGTAGCGCTAATGAAGGTTTGTGTACTCAACCTTGCCGATTCGAGTACAAATTATACGCCGAAGAAAAAATGCGTCCCGGAGAGCTGATGCCAATCGAGGATGATGGGCAAAACATGTACATCTTTAACTCTAAAGATTTATGTTTGATTGAACATCTGTCTGATTTGGTGAGAGCGGGAGTTATTAGTTTTAAGATCGAGGGCCGTACTAAAAGTTTGTATTATATTTCAACTGTAGCCCGAGCTTATCGTCAAGTTTTAGATAATCTTGGCAATAAAAAAACACTTGCCAAATCTCGAGAAGAGTTGCAAAAAGTTGATAGCCGTGGCTATACCACCGGATTTTTGACGGGTCGCGAGTCGGGGCTTGATCGACAGGAATTTGAGACGTCAAAAGCCAAAAGTGATTGGCAGTTCGTGGGACAGATTGTCGGCAAGAACAACGATGGATTAGTGGCTTTCAAACCGCATAACTCGCTTAACACTGATGATACGCTGGAATTGCTTACTCCGGCAGGATATTATAAGATAAGAGTGAAGGAATTCATTGATGAGCATGGTAAAAAGCTGGAAGAAGTCCATGGTGGCACTGATAGAGTTTATTATTTTGTTTTGCCCAGCAAGGAAAAAATAGATTACGGACTAGTAAGGAAAAGGATTTAACTATGATTGCATATCTATCAGGAAAACTTATTTATCAATCCGCCTTTTTGAAAAAGGATAATTTTGTCGTGCTTGATTGCAATGGTGTGGGCTATAAGGTTTTTGTCGCTGACAAGATTCTCAACGGAGCGCGAGTCGGCGAGACGATGATTTTGCATGTTTATACCCAAGTGGCAGAAACCGCTTTGGATCTGTATGGCTTTGCGACGCGAGAAGAACTAGATTTTTTTGAATTACTGTTGACTATTTCCGGCATTGGTCCACGTAGCGCCATGGATATTTTACGTAAGGCGAAAATCGAAGATTTAGTCAAAGGCGTGGAAAGCGGAGACTTTCAACTGTTGGCCAAAGTTTCTGGAATTGGTCCGAAGACAGCAGAAAAAATTGTTATCGGCTTGAAAGATAAATTAACCGGAGGCTACACAGTCGAATCAGGCGGTTGGAATAATGATTTTGGTGACGCTCTGGAAGCCCTGATAAGTCTCGGCTATAATTCAACTCAGGCACGTGATGCTCTAAGCCGGTGCCAAGCAACTGATGCGGGAGAAAAAATCAAAGAAGCGCTTAAAATTTTAGGAAAAAAATAATTTATGGGCTTGGACTACTTAAATATCTTTTGGGGTTGGTCGCCGGAAACTGCCGTGCTGGCAATTTCTATGATTCCTATTGCTGAATTGCGCGTCGGCCTGCCTTTGGCTCTGACTGCTTACGGTTTGGCGTGGCCCAAGGCTTATGTGATTGCCGTTTTGGGTAATTTGTTGCCAGTGATTTTGATTATCGAATTTATCGGTCCGGTCTCTGATTGGTTAAGACGCAAGTCTCGATTGGCAGATAAGTTTTTTGTTTGGTTGTTTGCCAGGACTCGTAACAAGACGGTCAAACATTATGAAAAGTATGGCCTATGGGCACTGCTAGCGTTTGTGGCTATTCCTTTGCCGATGACCGGAGCCTGGACCGGCGCTTTGGCTGCTTGGTTGTTTGGTGTCAAAACTCGTGACGCTTTGATTTATATCGGATTGGGGGTTTTAATTGCTGGGTTGATAGTTAGTGTCATTACTTTGGGAGCAAAGGAATTATGGTTTTTAATTTAAATAGTATGTTGTCACGAATAAAAAAATTTGTACCGCCCGTCGCACTTAGTCAATATCACAAGGCAATGGCGATCGCTGCTAATTTTATTTATGGCCGGCCGTCAGAGAGGATAATTGTGATCGGTGTGACCGGAACTAATGGTAAGTCATCGACAGTCAGTTTGATTGCTGAGATTTTGGAAGAAGCGGGACATAAAGTCGGTGCCGCCTCCACAGTACTATTTAAGGTGGCCCAAAAAGAATGGCTCAATGACAAAAAAATGACGATGTTGGGGCGTTTTCAATTACAGAAATTGCTCAAGCAAATGGTTGATGCTGGTTGCGCTTATGCGGTAGTGGAAACTTCCTCACAAGGCATCGAGCAATTCCGCCATCTTGGTATTCATTATGACGTTTGTGTTTTTACCAATTTGACCCCGGAGCATATTGAGGCGCATGGCGGATTTGATAATTACAAAAAAGCCAAATTGAAATTATTCAAACATTTAGAAAATTTACCAACGAAAATTTTAGCCGGCAAAAAAATCAGTAAAGCAATTATTGCCAATAGCGACGACCAATACGCTAAAGAATTTTTAGATTTTAAGGTTGATGAAAAAATAAGTTTCGGAATTGATAATCCAGCTGATTTGCGCGCTGAAAATATTGATTTCAATCAAGCAGGAATAAGTTTTAAAATCGACGCCACCGATTTTGACCTCAAGCTTTTTGGTAAGTTCAATATTTATAATTCTTTGGCGGCGATTGCAGTGGCCAAAACTCAAGATGTGAATTTAGATATTTGTCGCAATGCCTTATCAAAAGTCACGGGAGTGCCGGGACGCATGGAGTTTATTGATGTCGGCCAACCTTTTAAAGTATTGGTAGATTACGCGCCGGAACCGGAAGGCATGAGGCAATTGTTTAAAGCCATTAATGACCATGGACTTGTTTCGGAGCCGGGGAAAATTATTCATGTTTTTGGTTCGTGCGGTGGCGGTCGTGACATTGCCAGGCGGCCGATTTTGGGTGAGTTATCGGCTCAAAATGCCCAAATACATATTATTACCAATGAAGACCCTTATGACGACAACCCGCAACAAATAATCGATCAAGTAGCCGATGGTGCAATTAAGGCGGGAAAACAGGAAGTATTTAAGATAATCGACCGTCGCGAGGCTATCCGTAAGGCTCTGGCAATGGCTCAGGCAGGGGATTTGGTCGTTTTGACGGGAAAAGGCGCAGAACAGGCAATTTGCGTGGCTGGCGGGCAAAAAGAGCCTTGGGACGAACGAGAGGTAGCCAAAGAGGAGCTGACAAAGCTTGGTTATAATCAAGCATAAAATAAGGCTGATTTTGATTAGGTTATTTTTATAATAAAAAGCAAGAGCGTAATTGTGGATAAACTGTTGGGAAAACTACTACGTCAACGGATATATTTTTTTAAAAATTAGATAATAACCGATAAAATTTGTTTATTTTTAGATAAAATCTTTATATAATTTGACAAAATTTTAAAATTGGACTTTAGGGGCGTAAAAGTGTTGACTTTAACTTTTATTTCTGCTATTATATTTGTAATAGGCGATTTTTCGTCTTGACAATAGTTTTTCTGGTTTTCAGCACTAATAAACCTCTAAATTAGTGTACCCCTATCAAAATAAAACTTAAATCATAAGAACTCATTTCCCGAGAATAAGCTGTTTAGCCCAACCCATGCAGAAAAAATGGCTAAAATAAGAGAAATGAGGGTTTTTTTATGTCCAAGCAAAATTTGAAAGTGATAAATGGCAGAGTGAATTTCGCTCCGCTACTGAAACAGTCGTTCGCCGTTCCCGATTTGGTTGAGCTGCAAAAAAGGTCATATGACTGGTTTTGGAAAAATGGGTTAAGAGAACTCTTTGACGAATTCTCTCCGATTACCGATTTTATCGGACGTGATTTGGAAGTGTACTTCCAGAACTATTATTTGGATGAGCCGAAGTTTGACGAAGTTGCTTCTAAAGAAAAAAATATTTCTTACGAAGCGCCGCTGAGAGTCAACATCAAGTTGGTTAATAACAAAACCGGGCAAAGCGTCGAGCAAGAAATTTATTTGGGAGACTTCCCTTTGATGACTGATCGCGGAACTTTTATTGTTAATGGAGTTGAGCGCGTTGTCGTCTCGCAATTGGTTCGTTCTGCCGGCGTCTTTTTCACTTCCGCTCCCGGCATTGACCGCAATCTTTATGGCGCCAAAGTTATTCCTAATCGTGGCTCTTGGTTGGAATTCGAAACTGATGCCAACAAAGTAATTTGGGTTAAGATTGATCGCAAGAGAAAAGTGGCCTTCACTGCTCTGTTGCGCGCTTTTGGTTATTCGTCAAATGATGACATCCTAAAATTATTCACCGACTACCCGGACGCTTTAGAATTCGTCGAGGCAACTATTAACAAAGACGCTTCCGAAAACGAAGCCGAAGGTTTGATTGAAGTCTATAAGCGTATCCGCCCCGGAGATTTGGCCGCTCCAGATAATGCCAAGCAATTGATCGACAACATGTTTTTCAATTTCGCGCGTTATGATTTCTCTGCAGTTGGTCGTTACAAATTAAATCAGCGCTTCAATGAGAATCGCGAAATCAATACTGAAAATAGGGTTTTGTTGCGCGAGGACATTGTTAATATCATCAAAGAAATAGTTCGTCTTAATATAACTCAGGATCAAGCTGATGATATTGATCATTTGGGCAACCGTCGCATCAAGGCTGTCGGAGAATTGGCTCAGAGCCGTTTCCGTGTCGGATTGGCCAGAATGGAAAGAATCATTCGTGACCGCATGAGCACGCTCGATGTTACTACTTTGACTCCGACCAAATTGATCAACGCTCGACCTTTAATGAGCGTGGTCAAGGAATTTTTCATGTCTTCCCAATTATCTCAATTCATGGATCAAGTCAATCCGTTGGCTGAGTTGGAACACAAGCGCCGTTTATCCGCTTTAGGTCCCGGCGGTTTGTCCCGCGAACGCGCTGGATTCGAAGTCCGCGATGTGCACCAGACTCACTATGGCAGAATTTGTCCGATTGCTACTCCAGAAGGACCAAACATCGGTTTGGTCGGACACTTGGCTTCATTCGCTCGCATCAATGATTATGGTTTTATCGAAGCGCCTTATTATCGCGTGGTTCATGATGTTGCTAATGATGGAAAGTCAGCTGTAGGCGAAATTGCTAGAGAGGACTATAAGGGAATTGTTAAGGCTGGTGAAGAAATTTCTAAGGAAGCAGCTAAGGCTTTAGCTGAGGATAAAGAAATTAAAACCGTTGCCGTTAAAGCTCGCGTCACTGATGAAATCGTCTACATTGATGCTTTTGAAGAATCGCGTTCAACTACCACTCCTTATTCTAATAAGATAGACGAAAAAGGATATTTTTTGGTTGACAAGATCGAAGCTCGCGTTAAGTTGAATCCAACCTTGACCCACGTTGAGCAGGTGGATTATATGGACGTTTCTTCCAACCAAGTTGTTTCTATTGCCACCGCCTGCATTCCTTTCTTAGAGCATGACGACGCAGTTCGTGCTTTGATGGGAACAAACATGCAACGTCAAGCTGTCTGTACTGTCAGGCCCCAGGCTCCAGTCGTGGGAACAGGTATTGAAAAAATCGCCGCCCAAGATTCCGGACACGTTATTCTAGCTAAGGAAGATGGCAAAGTCATCGGCTTGCATGGCGACAAGATTGAAATTTTGAATAAGAACAATAAGATTGATTCTTACAGATTAAATAAATACGTCAGATCCAATAACTCAACTTCTATCAATCAGAAGCCGATTATAAAAATCGATCAAGAAGTTAAGAAGGGCGACGTCTTAGCTGATGGTCCGGCTACTGATCAGGGAGAATTGGCTTTGGGTCAAAATATTTTAGTAGCCTTCATGCCATGGCAGGGATATAACTACGAAGACGCGATTATTATTTCTGAAAGATTGGTACAAAAAGATAGATACTCCTCAGTACACATTGAGAATTATGTTTGCGAAGTGCGCGAAACCAAGCTGGGTCCGGAAATCGTAACTTCCGATATTCCCAATGTCAGCGAGGAAAAATTGAAGGATCTTGATGAAGAGGGAATTATCCGCATTGGCGCCTTCGTTAAATCAGGCGATATTTTGTGCGGTAAAATTACTCCTAAAGGCGAGACTGAATTATCTGCTGAAGAGAAATTGCTGCGCGCCATCTTCGGCGAGAAAGCCAGAGACGTGCGCGACTCCTCATTATATTTGGAGCATGGTTCTTCCGGCAAAGTTATTGATGTTAAGATTTTCAGCCGTGAGAATGGCGATAAGCTATCTGCCGGCATGATTAAGATGGTTCAGATTACCGTCGCTTCTTTGCGCAAAGTGCAGGTCGGCGACAAGATGGCTGGACGTCATGGAAACAAAGGTGTTATTTCTAAGGTTGTTCCGGTTGAAGATTTGCCTCACTTGGCTGATGGCACCCCGGTTGATATTATTTTGTCTCCGCTCGGCGTCGTTTCTCGTATGAACTTGGGACAAATTCTTGAGACTCATTTGGGTTTGGCTGCTAAGAAACTCGGATACAAGGTTGCTACCAATGCTTTTAATGGAGCGGTTGAGGAAGACATTAGAAAGCAATTAGAAGAAGCCGGATACCCTTCAGACGGACGTATCCAATTATTTGATGGCCGTACCGGAGAAGCCTTCCACAAGAAGAGCACTGTTGGTATTGTCTACATGTTGAAGTTAAACCATTTAGTTGAAGATAAAATTCATCAACGTTCGATTGGTCCGTACTCTTTGATTACTCAGCAACCTTTGGGCGGTAAAGCGCAATTTGGTGGACAAAGATTTGGAGAAATGGAAGTCTGGGCTCTTGAGGCTTATGGCGCCGCCGCTACTTTGCAGGAAATTTTGACTATCAAATCCGACGATGTGGTCGGACGTAGCAAAACTTACGAGTCAATCATCAAGGGAGAACCGATTAGCAATTTATATATTCCCGAATCTTTCAATGTCTTAGTTAGAGAATTGAAGGGCTTAGGTTTGAATGCGGAATTGCTTGATGGCAATAAACAGATTACCGATTTCGATGAGTCGATCGAAAAAGCGGCTATTGCCGGAGATGATGAAGAAGCTTCCGCCTCAGAAGAGGTTGTTGCTCCAAGCGACGAAGAATAATCAACCGTCCTTAACATAAAACTATGTTCGACGAAAAATTACCAAATATCCATTTTGATGCCATCAGATTGAGAATCGCTTCTCCTGATGATATTCATGAGTGGTCCCACGGCGAAGTTACTCGTCCTGAGACTATTAACTACCGCACCCAAAAACCGGAAAAGGACGGATTGTTCTGCGAAAAAATCTTTGGTCCAATCAAAGATTGGGAATGTTATTGTGGCAAGTACAAGAAAATTCGTTATAAGGGGATTGTTTGTGACAAGTGCGGCGTAGAAGTTACTCGCGCCGTGGTTCGCCGTGAACGCATGGGTCATATTGATTTATGTGCGCCGGTGGCTCATATCTGGTTTTTGCGCGGTATTCCGTCAAAGATTGGCTTGGCCTTGGATATGTCAGTCATGAATTTGGAAAAAGTCATTTATTTTGCCGACTTTATAATTACCTCCGTTAATGAAGACTTGAAGAATCAGACTTTTGAACAGTTGCGTACAGAATACAAGCAATATCGCAAACAAATCGAAGGCGATTTTGATAATCGCATCAAACAGCTGGAGACATCCGATAAGGCTGACAAGGAGGATGCCGTTAACCAGTTGATTAAGGCCAAAGAAGAGAAGTTGAAGGAGCTGGAAGACACGATGGTGATCGCTGAAAACGAGCTCAAAGAAATCAAGCCGCTCAAGATTATCTCTGAACATGTTTTTCATGAGCTGTCTTTGAAGTATGGCCACATTTTTGAGGCTGGCATTGGCGCTGATGCTATTCGTGATTTGATGTCTAAGATTAATTTGGAAGAAACCATTGAAGGCTTGAACAAGGCAATTACTGAATCTGTTGGCGCCAAAAAAGACAAATTGGTTCGCCGCGCTAAATTCTTCAATCACCTGATCAAGAACAAGTTGCGACCCGAATGGATGATTATGACGACCATCCCGGTCATTCCTCCGGATTTGCGTCCAATGGTTCCGCTTGATGGCGGACGTTTTGCCACTTCCGATTTGAATGATTTGTATCGCCGTGTCATTAATCGCAACAATCGCTTGAAGCAATTATTGGATTTGAATGCTCCGGAAGTCATTACTCGCAATGAGAAGCGTATGTTGCAGGAAGCGGTTGATTCCCTGATTGATAACAATGCCAGACATGGCAAAACTGTTGTTGCCTCTACTGGCCAGAAAAGAATGTTGAAGTCTCTGGCTGATATTTTGAAGGGTAAACAAGGACGTTTCCGTCAGAATTTGCTCGGTAAACGTATCGACTATTCCGGACGTAGCGTAATTGTTGTCGGCCCTAAATTAAGACTAGATCAATGTGGCATTCCTAAGATGATGGCTTTGGAATTATTCAAGCCGTTTATTATTGCCAAACTAATCGAACGCGGCACGGTACACAATATTCGTAGCGCTAACAGATATATTGAAGCTAAGCATGATGATGTTTGGGACATCTTGGAAGAAGTGGTCAAGGGAGCTCATGTTTTGCTTAATCGCGCTCCGACTTTGCACCGTTTGGGTATTCAGGCTTTCAAACCGATTTTGATTGAAGGCTTGGCTATTCAAGTTCACCCGTTGGTTTGCGCGGCGTTTAACGCCGACTTTGATGGCGACCAAATGGCTGTACATGTTCCGCTTACCGCTGAAGCCAACAAGGAGGCTGAAGAAAGAATGCTTTCTTCTAAGAACTTGTTGAAGCCAGCTAATGGCCAGCCGGTCGTTACTCCGCAACAGGATATCATTTGGGGTTGCTATTATTTGACGACTTTAAATGATGGCGAGAAGGCCAAAGCTTTTTCTTCGGTTGATGAGGCCGTCTTAGCGATGGATAAAGGAGTGATTACTTTGCAGTCAAAAATTAAACTGCTTTATAGCAGGAAGGCGGAGAACAAAAAAGAAGTCTTAGAAACATCTTTGGGAAGAATATTTTTTAATGAAGTTTTGCCCGAGGATTACTCTTTCGTCAACAAGCGTATCAGCAAGAAGGATCTTTCTAAGATTTTGGCTAATATTCTACGTAACTTCGGTTCTGAGGCAACGGTGGCTACTTTGGATAAAATCAAAAATACCGGATTTAAATATCTTACTTATTCCGCCCAATCTTTGGGTATGGATGATTTAGTTAATATTCCGGAGCGCGAAGAATTAATCGAGAAAGGTAACAAGGAAGTCGACACTATTGATAGCCAATATTTGATGGGCCTTCTTACTGATGATGAGCGACATGAAAAAATCGTTGAGAATTGGCTGAGAATCAATACTCAGATTTTGGATAAAGTTAAGGTTTCCATGAGCGAGGGCAATACTATTTTGGCCATGATTGATTCTCAGGCTAGAGGATCTTGGGGACAGCTATCTCAAATGATCGGCATGAAGGGACCAGTGGTCAACCCGAACTACGAAGTTATCGAACTTCCGGTTAAGTCCAACTTTAAAAAAGGATTTAATGTTTTGGAGTTTTTCATTTCTTCCCATGGTGCCCGTAAGGGTTTGTCTGATACCGCCTTGCGTACTGCTTCGGCTGGTTATTTGACTCGCCGTTTAGTTGATGTGGCCCAGGAAGTTGTGGTCAATAGTGAAGATTGCAGTGATACCGAAGGCCTTACTATCACTAAGGCCGAAAGCGAAATCATGGGCGATAAACTTACCAATAGAGTAATCGGACGTTACGCTGCCAAAGATATTGTTGATCCCAAAACTAAGAAAGCTATAATTAAGTCTGGAGAGCTTATTACTGAAGAGTTGGCAGAACAATTGGCTGACTCGGATATTTCAGAGATCACCGTCAGATCGGCTATGACCTGTCGCAACGTGCGTGGAATTTGTCGTAAATGTTACGGTTATGACCTGGCTTACAATAAGCCGGTAGAATTGGGAGTAGCGGTCGGTGTCGTGGCTGCTGAATCCGTTGGTGAACCTGGAACACAGCTCACCATGAGAACCTTTCACACTGGAGGTGTGGCGTCCGAAGGCGATATTACCCAAGGTTTGCCTCGTGTAGAAGAAATTTTTGAAGCGCGCACTCCTAAGAATAAGGCGATAATTTCTGAAGTTGATGGAACCGTCAAAATTAAAGAGCCTAGAGAAAGAGAAATTATTGGTGTTGATGGACAGAAAGTTGCCAAGACTTCGGGCAAGGAAAGGATTTTGGAGGTTTCCTATGATCAAGTTTTGGAAAAGAAGATTACTATACCCAAAAGCAAGAATGTTAAATTGGAGATCGAGGATGGGGCCAAGGTTAAGGTTGGTCAGATTCTTTTCAGTAATGGAGATAATCAAGTTACCGCCCCGATAGCCGGAGTAATCAGATTAGAAAAGTCATCGTTGATAATTTCTGGTAAGGAATTGGGAGTAAAAGAATATCTTGTACCATCAATTAAGTCAGTAATGGTGGCTGATGGCGCCAAAGTTAAGGCGGGCGACCAGTTGACTGAAGGCAGTCTTGATTTGCATCAATTATACAAGTTAAAAGGACAGCACTTCACTCAGCAATATATCATGAGAGAAATCCAGCATATCTATTCTTCTCAAGGACAAAAGCTTAATGACAAGCATGTGGAAGTTATTATCCGCCAAATGTTTTCTAAGGTTTATGTTATTGATGCCGGAGACGGAGATTTCATGCCGGGTGAGACTTTGGAATACGTTGACGTGGTTAATGCCAATGAAGAATTGGCTAAGGCCGGCAAGAAATTGATCGAATTTGAAAGATTGTTGTTGGGCATTACCAAGGTTTCTTTGTCCACCCGTTCTTGGTTGGCCGCCGCCTCTTTCCAAGAGACCGCCAAGGTTTTAATTAACGCCTCAATTACCGGCAAGACTGACGATTTATCCGGACTCAAAGAAAATATCATCATCGGACGCAAGATCCCGGCCGGAACCGGCTTCATTCCCGGAAAGATATAAGAATATAAGAATTTAACTAAAAAAGATCCTCAATCGAGGGTCTTTTTTAGTTGTAGTCGGAAATATAATTTGAAATTTTTCGGATGTGGATAAGTGGCGCTTGTCAGATGATAACCATTGTTATATAATATAAACCATAAAGCAAAGCTAATCGCTTTATGCTTCATACTTTATGGTTTCGATCCCATGCCGGCCGAACTCATCAAAATAGGAGAATTGGCCAAGTTGGCCAAAGTTTTGCCTTCCACCATCCATTACTACACCAAGGAGGGGTTGCTTAAGTTTGCCGATGAGACTCAGGGTGGCTATCGTCTCTATGATAGGGTTCAAGCTTTAGGACGTATCCGCACCATTCAGTCACTGCAACTGCGCAATCGCCTGACTATCAGTGAGATTAAAAAAAGAATAAAAAAATAATATAAAGGAGGTTATGTCTTTTTTGACCATCGAAGTGGCTTACCAAAGAAAGAATTACAGCCGCAAAGTAGCAGCTACCCTATTTCTGCTTGTCGTGCCTTTGATCATATTGGCTGTTTGGGCGCTTAAGATTTAAATCAGGCCAAACAGCGAAAGAGCCGGTATATTTTATCGGCTCTTTTTTTAGAAAAAAATTTGGATGAAGCCCCATTTTTATGATATAATATCAAGGTGATTTACCAATATTAGCCGTTCCCGCCTTCTTAATTAAAATCGTCAAAGACCTCGCTATGAAAGAAAAAAAATTAATCAATCTTAAGCAAGCCAGTGAGTTGTCCGGCAAAAGTTGCCAACAACTCAGAAGACTGATAAACTCAGGAAAATTGAAGGCGAGCAAAAAAGGCAGAAGCTGGATGATTAACCAATCCGATCTTGATTTTGATGAGGGTGGCTATTCAGAAAAAAAAGAAATTGATAGCGTCGTTTCTTTGGATGAACCCAAAAATCCGCTAGACATTTCCGATGTAGAAGAAAAATCTTTTGTTAAGCTAGGGGTGTTGCCGGTCCAATTGAGTCTGGCATCAATTGTAGCGGTTCTGGTTTTATTATCCTTGGCTTTTTCTTTGCTTTTAAGTAGTGGTCCGTCGATAAAAGCGTCTTTTTCTAAAGTCAAACAGGAAAAACATATTCCTACGGAACAGGAGAAAAACATCTCGCACTCCATTTTTGGAGACTAAAAGAAAGTTATGCCCAAATACCGCCGTTCAGGATTTTTAAATTTTAAGCAGCGACGTTATCGCCGTGATAGCCGAGGTTTTTCTTTGCCTAAATTGAATTTTGGTTTTTGGTCGGAGTTATCTCCGGAAGTAAAAAAAGGACTTTCTATAATTTTTTTATTTGTTGTCGCTATCCTGAGCGTGTTGGGGTTATTCGACCTTTCGGGCCAATTCGGCAAATTTATCGCTTATGTTTTATCCATCACATTAGGCAATGCCAAATGGTTGGTGCCGGTGATTCTCGGCGGTTGGGTTTTCTTTTTGCTTAATGAAGAGAGATATCCAATCAAAACTATTAATTCGGTCGGTGCTTTATTATTTATGATCGGCTTGGCCGGACTGATGCATTTGCAATTCGATGCTTGGGAAGCGTTAAGCCAAGCGAAACTAGGTAATGGCGGAGGTTATTTGGGCGCTTTTGTGTCTTTGCCATTATTGCGTTTCATGAATTTTTGGGGCGCCCTGGTTATTTGTGTCGCTGTATTTTTGGTCGGCATCTTGTTGGCGCTAGAAACTTCGATTTATGGATTAATGTGGCCCCTTAAATTAATTAAGTTTTTATGGGGTAAGGCGTATGATTTTTATGCTTTAATGAAAGCCAGGAGCCAAGAAAGAAGATTAAGGGAAATAACCGAAGAAACGGATGATGGCTATGAGGAAGAAGTTGATCAAGGCGATATTGCAATTGATGGAGAAGAGGCGGAAGAAAATAGCGAAGACGAAGACGTGCCTCAATTTACGCGCACCCAAGTCAATACCGGATTTAAAGAACAGGAACAGGAAAAAGAAGTTATTAAGCCGAAGAAATTCGGTAAGCGGATTGATTTGCCACTTAATTTGGTTAATGCTAAATCCGGCAAACCGACTTCAGGGGATATAAAAAACAATCAAGAAGTAATCAGAAAAACTTTTGCCAATTTTGGCATTCAAGTGGAGATGGGAGACGTTAATGTCGGTCCTACTGTTACTCAATATACTTTGCGTCCCGCTGATGGCGTCAAACTTTCGCGCTTGGTTAATCTTGGTCCGGACTTGGCTTTGGCGCTGGCCGCACATCCGATTCGTATCGAGGCCCCCATTCCTGGCAAATCTCTGGTGGGAGTAGAAATTCCCAATCAAATGTCAGCCAAGGTTTCTATGGGTGAAATGCTTTTGAGTAAAGAATTTAAAGCGCATGACAATAGCTTATCAATTGCTTTGGGTAAAGATGTTTCGGGTAAGGCTTGTTTTGCCCAACTGGATAAGATGCCACATCTATTGATTGCCGGCGCTACTGGTAGCGGAAAATCCGTCTGCGTCAATTCAATCATTGTTAGCTTGCTGTATCAGAACAGCCCAGATGAACTAAAGTTTATTTTAGTTGATCCTAAGCGCGTTGAATTGCCACATTATAATAATATTCCGTATTTATTAACGCCAGTAATTACTGATGTCAAAAAGACTGTAGGGGCGCTTAAGTGGTGTATTACCGAAATGGAGCGACGCTTTGAACTGTTGTCCAAATTGGGACATAGAAACATCGCCTCCTACAATAAGGCGCATCCCAATGACAAAATGCCTTATATAGTCATAGTTATTGATGAGTTAGCGGAATTAATGTCGGCCAATTCTAATGATATGGAGGCGGGGATTGTGCGTTTGGCTCAGATGGCTCGCGCTGTCGGCATTCATCTGGTTTTGGCAACTCAAAGGCCGTCAACCGAGGTTATTACCGGTTTAATCAAAGCTAATATTCCGGCTCGTGTCGCCTTTGCCGTAGCCTCATCGATTGATTCTCGAACCATTTTGGATGGCACCGGGGCAGAGAAATTAGTCGGTCGAGGCGACATGTTGTTTTTGTCGCCAGACATCTCTAAGCCGAAACGTATCCAGGGCGTCTTCCTTTCCGATCAGGAAATTAATAATGTCATTAATTATATTAAGAATCAGGGCGGGGCGGATTATGTCGAAGAATTGTCCGGTGCCTCTGGCAGTGGCGGAGCTTTTGGCGGAGGCGGAGCCTTTGGTGATGATGGTGGCGATCCATTGTTGAGTGAAGCGATGGAGGTTATTCGTCAGTCAGGCAAGGCCTCGGCTTCGTTGTTGCAACGACGTTTGAAATTGGGTTATGCCAGAGCGGCGCGCATCCTTGACTTATTGGAAGAAAAGGGCATTATTGGACCATCAGACGGAGCTAAGCCTCGCGAGGTTTTCTTAGACCAGTTAGGTGGAGTTGGAGCGGTAGATTTTGCGGCGCGCGAACACGGGCTCACTGGCGAGTTGCGACCCATTGATGATGAAAATGGAGAAGAACCATCCTTTACTGCTTTTACTAGAGATGACTTGCCGGATTCGAGTCCAGATAAAAGTGAAATCGAAGAACAGAAAGAGGGTTTTGGCGATGAAGACATTAATAATGATCAGAAAACTGAATTAGAAGAAGATTCTTTTCAAGATAATTTTTCCGATGAAATCGAAGAGCCGTCAGTTGAAGAGGCGGTAGAGATGGCTGTAGCCGATGTAGTTACCTCAGAAGACGAACTGTTGCAGACAACTAGCGATATCGAAGAAGTTCAAGAAGAAGCCTTAGAAGATATTGCTGAAACCCTCGATATGATAGAAGAAATTAAGGAAGAGCTAGTTGAAGACGTCAATGACTCAGAAGAAGATCAAGAAGTCGAGAGTGTCCCGGCAGCTAAAGTAAAGCAGAAAAAAGAATCGTCAAAGTTATCAGCAAAGAATTATTTTGATGACGACGAATGGAGTTAAATAAATTTTTGTGAGTGCTTTAATAAAAAACAATCAGGCTCCAAATCCTTTGGGTGATCGCCTCAGGGAGGCGAGAGCATCTCGAGGAGTTAGCTTATCAAAGGCGTCTAAGGATTTAGGCGTCGCAGTTAAGTATCTTGAAGCAATTGAAAATAATCGCCCCAAACAATTGCCAGGCAGAGAGTATTTTAATTTTTTTCTTAAGAAATATTGTCGTTATTTGAAATTAGATTATTTAGTCTTGCAAGAGTTGGTTGATAAGCAATCAGAAAATTGTTCATCCGACGAAACCAAGAATTTTAACTTATTTTCTTGGTCCAAATTTCATCGGTCGTTTTTTTCGTTTATTGCCATAGTGGCTTTGTTGAATTTTTTGTTTTGGAACGTTGAGGCTATTTTTCGCCCTCCTGAATTAGAAATTTTTTACCCTACCGATGGAATTATAACCTTTGAAAGGCAGTTGGAGGTTAAAGGCAGATCGACTAAAGAGGCGGAAGTATCCATAAATAATCAGCCAGTGTTGGTTGATGCCGACGGGAGTTTTGGTGCTTTGATAGACTTGCAAAAGGGGTTGAATTTGATTAAAATTAGTGCGAAGAAGCGGTACGGCAGGGCCTCAACGGCCGAAATCAGAGTTTTATTTAATGAAATAACAATCGATTAATAATTTAGCTAAATTATGCCCAAAAAAGCCAACGAGGAGGCGAATGATAAGTTTAAGGCCGTAGAATCGGCGATTAATCAGATCAAGGAAAGATTCGGTGACGGATCGATTATGAAATTCGGCGAAGCTCGAGCCATGGAGGTTGATGCCGTTCCTACGGGGTGTTTATCATTGGATATAGCGCTGGGAGTTGGCGGAGTGCCTCGTGGTCGTATAATTGAGATTTTTGGACCGGAGGCATCAGGAAAGACTACTTTGGCTCAGCATATAGTAGCTGAAGTGCAAAAAGCCGGAGGCGTGGCTGCTTTCGTGGATGCCGAACACGCTCTTGATCCGGATTATGCCAGAAAAATTGGCGTTAATGTCAATGAATTATTTATTTCTCAGCCGGATACCGGAGAGCAAGCTTTGGAGATCGTAGAAACTTTGGTACGTTCTAATGCGGTTGATGTAATTGTCGTCGACTCTGTCGCGGCTCTTGTGCCGAAAGCGGAAATAGAAGGCGATATGGGCGATTCGCACATGGGACTGCAAGCAAGGCTGATGTCACAAGCTTTGCGCAAATTGACGGGCTCTATTTCTAAATCCAAAACCGTTCTGATTTTTATCAATCAAATCAGACAAAAGATCGGGGTGTTTTTCGGCAACCCGGAAACCACTACCGGAGGCAATGCTTTGAAGTTTTATTGCTCAGTTCGTGTTGAGGTACGTCGCGCCGCTCAGATTAAGCAGGGCGAGAAAAATATTGGCAATCGTGTTAAGGTTAAGGTGGTCAAAAACAAAGTCGCTGCTCCTTTTCAGACTTGCGAATTCGACATCATGTATAATGAAGGCATTTCCTTGTCCGGGGACTTATTGGATGTCGGCATTGAGAAGGGGGTAATTAAAAAATCCGGCAATACCTACACTTACGGCGAGGAGAAATTGGGCACCGGTAGAGAGAATGCTAAAGCTTATTTAAAATCGGCTCCCAAGTTGATGGCGCAAATTCGCAAGCAGATACTAGAGGAAGTGAAGCGAGCCAGAGAAGCAGAGCTGGAAGGAGGAAATTCTCGCGCCGCCGCTAGTGCCGCCGATGATGAGGCAGAATTAAACGAAGAATAGTTCATATAAAAAAACTCCCGCGTTTATGCGGGAGTTTTTTGTTTGTGTTTTATTGGCTTACTCTTTCGACGTATTCTACTGTTTCGGTATTGATTCGGATAATATCTCCTTCTTTGACAAATAACGGCACTTGGATATTCATTCCCGTCTCGAGTTCAGCAGTCTTAGTGACGCGTCCTTGGGCGGAGTTGCCCTTGTCTCCCTCGGGAGCTGAGACAACTTTGAGCTCTACCTTTGGTTGTAGTGATACAGATACGGCGTTACCATTGAAATACAGGGCATCAACCTTGTCTCCTTCTTTCATTAAGCCGATTTTGTCTCCTAGAGATTCTTTTGGTAAAGTAAATTGTTCGAAATCATCGTTAGACATGAAAAACCAGTTTTCTCCATCGTTATAGAGGTAGTCAACTTTTTTTCTCATCAAATCAGCTTCGTCTACTTTATCTCCCGGATGGAAATTGACCTGGGCTACTTTGCCGTTGAGCAGGTTGCGCATTTTAGTCTGCATAACCGGCTTGCGCTGTTGCATTCTGACGAAATTAGCTTCAACGACCAGGTATGGTTCGCCTTCATGCAAAACATTAACGCCTTTTTTAATATCGTTAAGGGTGGAAATCGCCATGATTTTTCCGGTTATTATTTAGTGACGAAAGGAAGCAAAGCCATGATTCTGGCGCGTTTGATAGCGTTAGACAATTGTCTTTGGTGTTTGGAACAAACGCCGCTTCTTTTGCGGGAGACGATTTTGGAATAAGAGGAAATAAAACGTCTTAGCAAATTGACATTCTTATAGTCGATGTCTTGGATGTTGTTGACGCAGAAGAAGCAATATTTTTTTTCTGAGCCAGCAGTAGTACTTTTTTTATTGTTGATCATAGTTTTATTTTTAGAAAGGAATGTCCTCAATTTTTATTTCTTCTTCATCATTTCCGGCTGCGATCGGTTCGGCTTGGTAGGTGTCATTGCCATAGCTAGGAGCTTCAAAGCCGGAGTTTTGGTAACTATTGTTGCCGTATCCGGAATTATTGCTAGGCGCCCCTGATGGCTTCGGACCTAATTGAATGTTTTCAGCGATGATTTCAGTCTTCCAGTGCTTGGCTCCGGCTTGATCAGTCCAGTTGCGGGTTTGGATTTTGCCTTCTACCATGCACAGTCTGCCTTTAGCTAAATATTGTCCGACAATGTCAGCTAATTTTCCCCAAGCAACAATGGAATGGAATTCAGCTTGCTCTTGGCGTTCGCCGGACTGGTTAGTCCAAACGCTGTTGGTGGCAATAGTGAAAGAAGCGACTGATTTTCCGGCAGGAGTTTTCCTGACCTCCGGATTTTGGGTTAGATTGCCGATGATGATTGCTTTGTTGAGGTTCATATTTTTGTGGTTTAATGCGGTTGACCCGCTTTATTATGCGCTTAAAGTTTTTAATTTAGATTCATCTTAGATGATGTCGTCGCCACTGAGAATCTCGTTTAGCTTTTCGTCAAGAGGCTTGGCCTCGACTTTTTTTTCTACCTTTTCTTTAGCAACGGGCCTTTCTTCTTTTCTTGGGGCTCTGGCCGGGCGCTCTGAGCGGTCATCCTTGGTTTCAATTTCCTTGAATTCTGCTTCCTGCTTCTTCTGTCTTTCGATTTCTTCCGGAGTGATTTTTTTCTTAGCAATCACTTGAGCGCGTAAGATTTCTTTGTCTAGCCTTAGGAAATCATTGATTTCTTTCAGCTTGGTGCCGTCCTCCAATTCGAATTCGGTCAGGATATAATAGCCATGAGCTATTTTGTCAATCGGATAGGCTAATTTTCTTTTGCCCATCAGATTTTCGTAACCGATCACGCCGCCGTGGCTTTTGATCACGCCGTCGATTTTTTCTTTGATGCCTTTGGCTTCATCCTCAGTATACTGGTTGGGGATGATATAAAGCAACTCGTAGTTCTTCATAACTTGGTTGAATTAATCTTTATGACTTAATTAAAAAATTCCCTAAGGCAGAGCCTGGGAATCCGATGTTAGATTCGATAGGTTGGTGCCTTTTCTTGAAAGCTCGAGGCTTGCAAGATAATCTCCGTTGGGAGTGGGAAAGGTTGTGCTTATATATTATAGTAATTCAGGCTTTTTGTCAATCCACTTGTTAGTCTTGGATTTTATCGATTAAATAAGTCTAAAATAGGCTAAAATCTAGTAAAAGTATTGACAAAATAGTAAATATATGATATAATTATATGTTAGTACGTTGGACAATTGGGTTTTGTGGCAGGTTCTGTTTTTTTGTTAAAATCCCCGATAATGGGGTAGAAAGCAGGAAGAATGAGAAAGAGCAGAAAGTATAATGGGTTTGTGTTCGATTTAACACTTCCCGGCCTTAATGGTATGAGGTGGTTCCACCGATTAGAGCTGAAAGGCTACTTGGTTGGCGACTATCGCGACATGATAATGAGCTGGCCAGCACGCAAAGCCGGCCAGGCAATTCGCGTGGTAATAAAAACACTGCCTAAAAATGGTTTGGAGGAGGCTATCGAAAAACTGTTAGGCAGAGGGTTTAAGCGCCCCCACCCTGAGGTTGCTTGCCTGCTTCGGGAAGTGCTTGACGACAATGATGTCAAGTCCATGGGATTTGATAGGATAGTTGTCATGCATGAGCCCATCGCGAACCGCTATTTAGTTTCGCCGGCGCGGTTCTTTATTTTAATTAAATTTTCTATAATAAAATCAAACAAAAAAAACTCGCTTGATAAAATTAAGCGAGTTTTTTTGTATTTGAGGTTTATTTAGCAATGGCAGTTTTAACCTTTTCAACAATCTTAGCAAAAGCCTTGGTATCCTTTTGAGCTAATTCGGAAAGAACCTTGCGATCCAATTCGATTTTAGCAGCTTTTAGTCCGGCAATGAATTTGCTGTAGCTTAGATCATAAGCTCTGACGGCGGCATTAAGTCTGACTTGCCACAGGGCTCTAGCGGTACGCTTTTTGACCTTGCGATCTTTGTAAGCGTTAGCTCCGGCTTTGACGGCGGCAGTCTTGGCCAGCTTAATTAATTTTTTGCGTCCGCGCTGAAAACCTTTGGTGGTTTTAAGTAAATTCTTTCTGCGCTTGCTATGCATGACGCCTCTTTTTACTCTTGGCATATAATATTAATTTTTTATTTTGTAAGTCTTTCTTTAGGCGCCAATCATCCTGCGGATGTTTCTGGCATCGGCTTCGGAGACGGATTTATCCAATCTCTTGGATCTCTTCTGCTTGCCCGATTCTCTGGCATTGTAATGATCCTGGCCGGTGGAGCGCTTGATGACCTTTTTTTTCTTAGTAACCTTGAATCTCTTAGCTACTGCTTGTCTGGTTTTGATTTTCGGCATATTTTTATTATTTTTTTCGTATGCTTATTTTATAATGAAATATTTAATGATAGTCTGCCTCCCATGCGGGTGATTTCTCCTTCTTTTTTCAAGGTTTTTTCCGGTCCTAGCTTTTCTCTGATCTTGTCTACCATTTTTTGGATGCCTTCCTTGGCTAGATCGGCGTGTTGATTCTCACGGCCACGCAATTGCAATTCTATCTTGACTTTATCGCCATCTTCCAAAAATTTAACACCTTGGTTGGCCCTAACCTCTAAGTCGTGGTCGCCGATACGCAAGGACAGCTTGATGGTTTTAGTTTCAGTAGCTTTTTGCTTGGCTTTGTTTTTTCTTTCTTGTTTTTCTTTTTGATACTTGAAACTGCCGTAATCAATAAACTTGGCAATCGGAGGATTAGCTTTAGGAGAAACTTCAACTAAATCCAGTTCTCTGTTTTTGGCTTCCTCCAGCGCGTCTTCTTTGGAGATGGTACCAAGACTGACTCCATTTTCATCAATTACAACTAACTCCGGAGCTGTGATTTTTTCGTTAACTCGGAATTCTTTTGGGCCTTCCGGCTTCTGTTTGTTTCTTCTAAATGATTTACGCATTTTTTTATGGGTGGAGATGAGGGGCAATGAACCCCTGTCTAAAGATAAAGGGTTTTCTTGGGTTTCACAAATTTAGACGCTTTATGTTTTAGCAATCAACAAGTTAATAAAACGACAAAACACTTGTTAATCCGTCTTTTAAGTTTAACCCTCCAGCCAAAGACAGACTGTAAGGCGATCCTGATGATATAACACCGCTTGCCGTTTACCAGGAATCACGGGGCGATGGCTCTTGGACTAATTAGGCAAGAGCAGGGGCAAAGGCCATGCCGCTGAAAGCGGATTTAACCTTAGCCAAAATATTGTTGGCATTTCTGCTTTTGACGGTCTTTTAACGAGGTTCTGCCAGTCTCGATTTGCCCAATGAAAAATTTATCCTTATCAAAGCAAAACATCCCCTTAAGTTGCAAGATTAGATAGGGGAGGATGTTTGGGGAATTATCTTTGTTTTAAAGTTCTTCTGATTTCCCTCTGGACTTCGCGTTTTTTAATGGTTTCCCGCTTGTCCAGTTTTGTTTTTCCCCTAACCAAAGCGATTTCCGCTTTGACTAATCTCCTATTAGTATATAGGGAAATTGGTATAATTGTCAAGCCTTTTTGGGCTTTTTTGCCGATCATGGCATCTATTTCCTTGCGGTTTAGCAGTAACTTGCGTTTTTTTGAGGGATCATAGCCAGTCTGTTGGCCTTTGGCTGGCTTATATGGGCCAATATAAGCATTGACCAGCCAGGCCTCGCCCTTGGAATCTATTTGGATAAAACTGCCCTTGAGGCTGACTTGTCCTAGTTTGACGGCTTTGGTCTCCGGGCCGGACAAGACGATGCCGGCTTGCCACTTCTCCAAAACCTCATTGCCAAATAACCCTTCTTTGTTAGTAATAATTATTTTCATTTTGACTTCCTACTTTGATTGTTTTTTAGTATAATATAGATTGTAAGATTAATAAAGCCGTAAAGCTATGGCTCAAACCAAGCCGGGAAAGGTTATCGTCGACATTTCGTCCATGACCCTTTTCAAAATTTTATTGATTATTGCCGTTGTTGCTTTTCTTTTTTACGTCAAGGATATCGCCATGATGCTATTTGTTTCTTTGATTCTGGCGGCAACAATTAATCCTTCCGTCGATTGGATGCAAAAGAATAAGATACCGCGCGTTTTGGGAATAGCGTTAATTTATGTTTTGATTTTAAGCGCGTTATTCTTTTCTTTTTATCTAATTCTCAATCCTTTGACTTCGGAAATAAAAAATCTTTCTAAAGACTTTCCGATTTATTGGGAAAAGGTTTCGGCCGGTTGGCATGAGTTTGATACTTTCTCCAAGAATCAAGGCTGGCAAACCGTAATCGAGGATTCTTTACTGTCTTTGCAGACCGGTTTAGCGTCATTGGCTTCTAATTTCTTCGGCGGCATCATCTCTTTCATTGGTAGCATTTTCTCTCTATTGGTGATTTTGGTTATAACTTTCTATCTTTCGCTTTATGATCAGTCGATGAAAAAGAAAGCCAGGTCTTTTTTGCCTCCCGACAAGCAACCTTATTTTATAGCAGTAATCAATCGCATGCAGGAGAAGATCGGTTTTTGGTTGCGTGGCCAATTATTATTGTCATTGATTATCTTCGCTCTGTCTTTGGTGGGTTTGCTGGCTTTAGGAGTCAAGTATGCCTGGGTGTTGGCCTTATTTGCCGGCATCACGGAATTCATTCCTTATCTCGGACCGTTCATCGGCGCAGTTCCCGCGATTTTTATCGCCTTTACCCAGGATCCGACTTTAGGTTTTTATGTTTTAATTTTGTATATAGCCATCCAACAAGCGGAAAATAATATAATTGTGCCACTACTGATGAAAAAGGCGGTGGGGTTAAATCCTGTCGTGGTAATAGTTGCGATGCTGGTTGGCGCAAAAGTCGCGGGAATTGCCGGTGTTTTGTTGGCGGTACCAGTAACAACGGCCATAGGCGTTATTGCCAGTGATATCTTTGGCCGTGGAACAGAAAAAGATATTGCTTAGTAAAAAACGTTGTGCTATAATTATTCCATAATAAATTAATTAAGGTGGCAAGATATAGCGAGCCACGAAGGAGAAAATAAAATGAAAATCCCTTATCCTAAAAAAGGCGCGGAAGATTTTTCCGAGGCCGAAGAAAGCAAGACCGGTGACAATTGCTGTTCAACCGGGTGCAGATGCAAGTGTTCAATTTGGTTGTTGTTAGTCGTGGTTCTGGCTGGTGCCGTTATGGCTTATATGGCCTGGTCTTCAAAAATCGCCTATCCGTCTAAGGATTGGCAAGCAGTTTTCTTGGTTAATGGACAGGTTTATTTCGGCAAGGTCTCTAATGTTAGCAACAAAACTTTGACCCTCAAAGACATCTATTATCTACAGTTTGTCACTAAGCCCTTGCAGACCAGCGAGAGCGGAGCCACCACAGGAGAACAGCAGACTCAGCAAGAGTTGACTTTGATCAAGTTGGGTAATGAACTACATGGTCCAACTGATGCGATGATTATTAATCGCGATCAAATACTTCTAACTGAAAAGCTAGGCAAGAATTCCAAGGTTATCGAAGCTATTACTAAATATGTAAGCGAGAAGAGCGCGGAAGTCAAGAAATAATATCAATTGACTGACGGGAATTGCGAAAGCGGTTCCCGTCTTTTGTTTTTTTATGCTATACTATATTCAGTATGGAAGTCGACAAAAAAGAACAATTAAGACGGATGTTGGCTGGTTTTGCTGGTGAGGGACTATTGCCATTGGACGAGGCTACTAAATTGCTCAGGGTTAGCGAGTCTTACCTTTTGAGTTTGGTTAGGCGCGGCAAAGTTAAAGCATTTAAGGTTGATGAACATTGGTTTATTAAATTGGACTGGTTAGAGCAATTTCGCCAAGAGGTGCGCGAACACATTTCAGAAATTACTGCTCAAGACGAGTCGTCTATCCCTGTTGGCAGGTGGGTGAAGCCGATAAAAAAGAAAAAACTTCCCGCTCAGTATTTTTTAATTTTTAGTTTTCGTTTGACAGCAGCTTCTTTTACGCTGGCGGCCATGGTTTTGGCTTCAGCCTGGATGATGCCTTTTTCTGATAAGGTTGCGACAAGCGATGATTATCTTTTGTCTGGAGTCTTTGTTGTTTCCGGCGTCTATGCCAAACCGGCCAGAGCATTTTCAGAGGCGGTTGTTTCCGGTTCTAAGATTAACGATGAAGAATTGACTCATTGGTCGCGTAGCGTTTTGGGTGGCGGCGAAAATGATGCCGGCCAGGTGGCCGGAGCCAGTGAGGGATTCGGCGATTAGTCGCGTAGATAGTCTAAGTTTAGATGTCCGTCCTGTTGGGGGCGGATTTTTGACTTTTAAGGGTATTTTGAGTTAGAATTAAGACAAAATTACGACAATTTTATGGCTAAAAAATCAGTAGAAAAAAACGAGCAAATGGAGAAAATTGTGGCTTTATGTAAACGCAAGGGATTTGTTTTTCCGGCTTGTGAGATTTATGGCGGTTTTGCCAATGCTTACTCTTATGGGCCTTACGGCGCTGAACTGAAGAACAATATTAAACGTTTGTGGTGGAAAAAATTCGTTGATGGGCGTGAGGACATGGTTGGTTTGGATGGCCCGATATTACTCCATCCGAAATTATGGGAGGCCTCAGGACATTTGGGCGGATTTAACGACGCCATGATTGATTGCAAAAATTGCAAGATGCGTTATCGCGCCGATAATTTAATCAGCGAAGTTTTGGGAATTGATTTGGAAGGCAAACTGGATGAAATGACCAAGACCATCAGCGAAAAAATCAAATGCCCTAATTGTGGCAAGCAAGATTGGACCGAGGCCAGATTTTTTAACATGATGTTTAAGACCGAGATGAACGGTATCGACGAACCGGTTTATCTGAGGCCGGAAACTGCGGGTGCGATCTTTGTCGATTTCAAAAACGTAGTTGATTCTTGCCGTGTCAAAGTTCCTTTCGGCATCGGCCAGATTGGTAAAGCTTTCAGAAACGAGATAGTCGCCCGTAATTTCATTTTCCGTGTGCGCGAGTTCGAACAGATGGAGATTGAGTATTTCATTTCCCCCGAGGCCGAGTGGGAGCCGATGTTTGATAGGTGGTTGGAGACTCAGGAAGAATTTGCGCGCGAGTTAGGCGCTAAGCCAGAAGATTTGAAACGCTACGAGCATCCCAAAGAAAAGCTATCGCATTATTCCAGAAAGACAGTTGATATTGAATATAATTTTCCGTTTGGATTTTCTGAATTGTTTGGCTTGGCGCATCGTGGTGATTTTGATTTGTCCCAACATCAGAAGTTTTCCGGTACTAATTTAGAATATTTAGATCAGGCATCCGGCAAAAAATATTTGCCACATGTTTTAGAGCCGACTTTTGGTGTTGATCGCTGCGTTTTAATGGCGCTTTCCGCCGCTTACGCTGAGGAAGAAGTCGGAGAAGGCGACGTTCGAACGGTGTTAAAGTTTCCTCCAGCTATCGCGCCGATCAAAGTCGCGGTTTTCCCATTGCTTAAGAATAAGCCGGAATTAGTGGCTAAAGCGCGAGAGATTTTTGATGATTTGCGTGGCGAAATAAAATGCGAGTTTGATGATAATGGCAATGTTGGCAAGCGTTATCGCCGTCAGGATGAGATTGGTACTCCATATTGTGTGACGGTTGATTTTGATACTTTGGAAACGGGTGAGGTGACTGTGCGCGGTAGGGATACGATGCAACAGGAGAAAGTTAAGGTTGAGGAATTGAAGAATTGGGTTAAAGAAAAGATTAGCTAAATAGTCGTTAGCAGAATCTATACTAAACTAAATAAATTTATGCCCAACTTTGAAAAACATCCATTACATATTAAAACTCCAGAACTCCATAAGTCCGAGGAGGTGGGTCGCGCCATTGTTCGCCAAGAAGAGAGAACTGGCGATAAATTGTCTAATGATCCGACCACTAAAATCGAGACATATATTAGTCGTCTTGAAAACATCTTCCTTAATCCTGATACGCGGGTCAGACAGCGCAACTTGGAATTGTATCGTGACAAAATCTATGACACTTTAATCATTAAGCCGGAAAATTTTCCCGAGAGTTATTTTGAATTGCAGAAAAAAGTAGCTAGAGAAAGGGGCCAGGCAGTCGAAGAAATTCCAGAAAATGTCAGGGAACAGATGATGGATATTGCTATTGCCGACCAAAAAGCATCATTGGACGCTTGGATGGACTATCTTTCATCTGAAGACGCTGTTTATCCTGCCTGGTTCAAATATTACGCCTGGAATAACATCATCAAACTGTCCCAATTCGACAAAGAGCGAGGCGAATTCAAAAAACGCACTAAAAGCACCGTTGCTCCTTTTCCCGATATTTATCGTGAACCATTGGCTCAGATTGCCGATCTTTACGAACAAATTCGGCAAGACAATAAAAATCTCTCTGATGAAGAAGTGAGGCGTCAGTTTTCACAGAAATTTCCTTCGTTGTATGCTGAGTTGATCCAGAAGTCTCTGGCTACTCAGATTGAGAATAAGGAAGAAATAAAGGGCGAATGGGTTAAGTATGAACAAGGCGATAATTCTGCCGCCGAGCAATTATTTAAATCTCTAGAAAATAAAGGAACCGGCTGGTGTACGGCCGGACAGTCTACTGCCCAATCCCAAATTAAATCCGGCGATTTTTATGTCTATTACACTAATGATGCAAGTGGCAATCCGACTCAGCCACGCCTGGCTATTCGCATGGACGGACAAGATAAAATCGGCGAAGTGCGTGGCATTCTGCCGCACCAGAATGTCGAGCCAATAATGCAAGAGACATTGGATGAGAAGTTGCAATCTTTCGGCTCTGAAGCTGATCGTTACCGCAAAAAGACTTCTGACATGAAGCAGTTGACGGGAATCGAAATAAAAATTCAAGAGGGAAAAGAACTTACCAAAGTCGATTTAATTTTTCTTTACGAAATCAACACATCAATTGATGGTTTTGGCTATCAGAAAGATCCGCGTATTAAAGAACTTCTTAATGAGCGTAATATTTTGGCTGATGCCGAAACTATTTACGAATGTGATTTTAATAATCCCGGCAAGAAAGAATTAGAACTTATCTACGGGGTGGGCGATAAATCAACTCCTCCAGCTTTTTTTGAAACAATGAAAAGATTGCGTCAGGGACGTAATATCGAGAGTGACATGCTCCTGATTTTTGAGTGTCAGCCAAATCAAATAATTCGTAGTCAACAAGAACTACAACAAGCCATTAAAGAGAAAAAAGAAATCAAAGCATACATAGGAGAATTATTCCCTAACTTTTTTAAAGTTATACCTCAACATATAGAACATATTTATACTGAATTCCCCGAAGGTAAAATCAAACAAAAAACGATTGAATTGGGCACGGGACTTAAAACTAAAGCTGAGTTTGTTAATGCCATAGAACAGCAGGGTAGTGGAGTTGGCGATTTCGCCAAGGATATTATGAGTAAGGCAGAATTTGTTGTTTCTAATAAAGAGGCTAAAGAAGATTTAATAATTCTTACAGTTAAAGATCTCGGTTTTCCTAGTGGAGTCACAGTCAAAGAAATATTTGAGAGGGCTAAGAGTCTTGGTCTGGAATTATGTCCTCCAGAAACTGGCCCACAGCTACGACTACAATATCCGGAACAACCTATTGGGGAATGGTGTCGTATTGGCATGGAGCCGATCACCGACTCTGATGGCGGCCCGCACTTGTTTGGTGTCTATCGCAATGACGACCGGCCGTGGCTCATCACCCACTATGGCGGGCCCGACTATCGGTATGTTTCCGATAATCTTTTTGCTTTCGTTCGCGCAAGTAACTCTTAAAACCTTAATTTCTTAATTATTAATACCTATCCGCCGGCAGGTGGATAGGTATTTTAGATCCCAAATCCTTAAACCCTTAAAATTTTAGCGTTTTGATTGCAGTTAAGATTTGTGCTAAAATTGAAATGGATACTAGATTAATATGCTTGCGATTACGGCTTCAGGCGATCGAATTCTGTAATCATGATTTGCGGAACGGCAGCGGATACGTCTTCTGTCGGTGTCAATTATGATTGCCAAAAATAAAGATACTTGGCATAAGGCGCTAGGCGAGTCTTGTTCGCGAATAAGATTCAATTCGGAGAGTATTCGATGGACGGTGTAATCGGTGGCTCCTTATGCGTTAACCGACTCTGATGGCGACCCGAACTTGTTTGATGTCAATCGCAATGACGACAAGCCGTGGCTCAACACCAACAATGGCAGGCCCGACAATAGGTATGATTCCGATAATCATTTTGCTTTCGTTCGCGCAACTCTCTTTATTCTTCCGCTCGGCTATTTTCGGGCGGAAGTTTCTGTTTTAATCTTATTTCGCCAACCGCCGAGTATTCGGCCGATTTCATTGAGTTGCAAAGAGATATTTTGATATTTATTATTATCAATCGCTTTTAGCTCCCAAGCGATCTGTAAAAAGAAATTAAGCAGGTTTAGTTTATTGATCGATTTTCCAATAAATGGCAATTTTTCCAATTTTGGAAGGTAGCCGGCAGTATAGGTAGATTCAATTAAATCAGTAAACAGGCCTTCAATTTTTCCGCCTAAACTGTAGCGGGAAGTTTTGGGAAGATTCTTGACATAACTATGCCAAAGTTTGTAGGCCTCAACAATCTTTTTGATGATTGAAAGATTTTCCGTTGGGGGGGGGTAATTAAAGGAATTATTATGAACACCAAAATCCAATTGACCCATAAATTTGAAGAGATTATTAGTTTAGAAAATTTATTATTAGCCTGGCAAGAATTTGTCAAAGGCAAAAGGAATAAAAAAGACGTTCAAGAATTTCAGTTGCGTCTTATGGATAATCTTATCGCACTTCATAATGACTTGGCAACTGATAACTATTATCATGGCGGTTATCATGCCTTCAATATCAGTGATCCTAAGCCGCGCAATATCCATAAAGCGAGCGTTAGAGACAGATTAGTCCATCATGCTATTTATCGCTTATTGTATCCATTTTTCGACAGAACATTTATTGCCGATTCATATTCCTGCCGATTAGATAAGGGCACACACAAAGCTTTAGTAAGATTCAAGAAATTCGCTTATGCGGTTAGTAAGAATAATTCTCGTACTTGTTGGATTTTAAAAGGTGATATCAGAAAGTTCTTTGCTAGTATTGATCATGATATTTTGAAAAATGTTTTGATCGAATATGTTGCAGACAAAAAGATTTTGGAGTTGTTAAATGAGGTGATTGATAGTTTTGATCGAGGATTGCCATTAGGCAATCTTACCTCTCAGTTACTGGTTAATATCTATATGAACAGATTCGATCAATTTATTAAACATAAGTTAAAAGTAAAATACTATATCCGTTATGCCGATGACTTTGTTGTTTTTAGCGATAACAAAGATTATTTAATGGATTTAGTCGGCTTAATTGATAGTTTTTTAACACAAGAGCTTAAGTTGACGCTTCACCCCGATAAGTTGTTTATTAAAACTTTGAATTCTGGTTTGGATTTTTTAGGTTGGGTTAATTTCCCCGACCATCGAGTATTGAGAACTAAGACTAAAAGAAGGATGTTTAAGAGATTAAGGGTTAATTCGAGGCCAGAATCAGTTAACTCTTATTTAGGATTATTGAGCCATGGCAATGGCTATAAGGTAAGTCGACGATTGCCCATTTAGGAGCTTTTTGGTAAGATTAAGTTATTAATTTCTTTTCTTAAATATGATTATTAAAGAAAATAATTACGCCTTTATTGATAGCAATAATCTTTATCAGGGCCTATCGAAGGACATCGAAAAGAAGAGTCGAAAAATTTATTCTGGCTGGCAGTTGGATTATAAGAGATTTAGAGTTTATTTGAAGGATAAGCATGGAGTAGGGAAGGCCTTCTTGTTTATAGGTTTTAAGCCAGGCAATCAAGCGATGTATATGAAGTTGCAAGAATATGGGTATATTTGTGTTTTTAAGCCAACACTAGAATTGGTCGATGGAACGGTTAAGGGCAACGTTGATGCAGAGCTTGTTTTGCATGCAATGATAGAATATTTTAATTTTGATCGGGCAGTGATTGTTTCTGGAGACGGAGATTTTTATTGCTTAGTAGAGTATTTGATAAATAACTCAAAGTTAAAGAAGGTTTTAGTTCCCAATCAGAATAATTATTCTTGTCTTTTAGATCGATTGAGCTCCGCGACTAATAATATTTTAAGTTTCGTAAATCCATTAAGAGATAAGTTAGAATATAAAAATAACCACAAATGAAAAAGGCTCCCGTCGGGACAAAACCCTTAGGGAACCCTTTTCGTCGTGATTCTATTATGATTATAGCATATTCAGTATATTTGTCAACAGTAAATTCTAAATAATCTAATTTTTATCAATAAATATAATTATGCATAAAAAACAAACTCTTAAAAATGGTATCCGTTTAGTTACGGCACCGCTAAAAGAAACTCAAACTGCCAGCTTATTAGTTTTAGTCAAAGTTGGTAGCCGTCAGGAAACCAAACCGATTTACGGCATTTCTCATTTTGTTGAGCACATGATGTTTAAGGGCACCAAGAAACGCCCGACCACTTTGGATTTATCAAAAGAACTTGACGGTATCGGCGCCGAATACAATGCTTACACCGGCAAAGATGTTACCGGCTATTATATCAAGTCTGATGCTAGACACTTGTCACTGGCAATTGATATGCTTTCCGACATGTTGCTTAATTCAAAATTAGAATCGGATGAATTAGAGAAAGAAAAAGGGGTGATTGTGGAAGAGATTAATATGTATGAAGATAATCCAATGATGTTTGTTGAAGAAATTTTAGAAGAAATGGTTTTTTCCGGTTCACAATTAGGACATCAAATTGCTGGTAGTCGCGAGACGGTTCGTGCCGTGACCCGCGCCTCGATGGCCAAGTATAAAAATGCTTTTTATAACGGATCAAACATAGTGATTGCTTTGGCTGGAAAATTCAGCGATAAGCACGTCAAAGAAATTAAGTCTAAGTTTGCTATCAAGAAAGGCAAAAAATCGAAAATAGAAAAATCAGCCTCAGTTCAAAAATCTCCCAAGGTTAAAATCAGATACAAAGATACCGAGCAAGTGCAATTGGCTTTGGGGTTCCCGTCTTTTTCTCAGCACGACAAGCGCAATTACGCTTTGCAATTAATGTCAGTGATTTTGGGTGGTAATATGAGCTCACGCTTGTTTATCAATATCAGAGAAAAGAATGGCTTGTGTTATTTCATCCGCTGCTGGAACAACTTGTATGAAGATCGAGGAGCCACCGTTATTCAGGCCGGATTAGATAAGGGGCGCATTGATTTTGCCATCAAAGCCATCAGAAATGAATTGGAAAAAATTTCTGCCGGCGTAACCGAAGAAGAATTAAAACGCGCTAAAGAGTTTATTGCCGGTAAGTTGGCCTTGGATTTGGAAGATTCAATGTCAATTGCTCAGTATTATGGCAATTTGGAATTGATGGGCAAGCCACTGATTTCTCCGGCAGATAAATTAAAAAAGATCATGGCTGTTAAAACTTTCGAAGTAAAATCCGTAGCGCAAGAAATTTTTGACTTCCATAAGGCTAGCTTAGCGATTATTGGTCCCTTTAAAGACGAGGCTAGGTTTCTCAAATTATTGAAATAGATTCATATAGCCCTTACTCATAACACACAAATATATGCGTATAGGGATTGACTGTCGCACCATTCTTAATCCTAATGGCGGCGAGTTGGCCGGTGTCGGCCATTATACTTATTATCTGGTTAAAAATCTTTTACTCATCGACAAAGAAAATGAGTACGTTTTATTTTTTGATAATAACTTTTCCGATTTCGAGCAGTTTGAGGCTCCCAACGTTAAAATTGTAAAACTTCCTTTTTATCAGTACAAAAAATATTTGCCGATTACTTATTCGCAAATGTTGATTAGCGCTTTTTTTGCTCGAGAAAAGTTAGACTTATTGCACTCTCCCGCCAATGTTATTCCTCTCTTTTACCGCTGGCCGGCAGTTGTAACTATTCATGACCTGGCTATTTACAAGTTTCCGGATTTTTTTCCGTCCGGCCGCATTCTTAAGCAATCATTTGCCACCAAGGTCTTGGTTCCGGATAGTGTTAGTCGCGCCAAAAAAGTAATTGCCGTTTCGCAAAACACCAAAGATGATATCGTTGATATTTTTGGAATTCCGGAAAATAAAATTGAAGTGGTTCACGAAGGGGTGATCAGTCATGGCAAGAATTGCCCCAATCAGGCCTCGTTTGCTTCAGTGAGAGAGAAGCATAATCTTAGTGAAAGGTATTTATTGTTTGTTGGCTCAATCGAACCGCGGAAAAATCTTATCGCGTTAGTTAAGGCTTTCAAAAATTATAAATTGTCAGAAGGAGAAAATGCCAGCGATTTAGAACTGGTTTTTGCTGGTGGTAAGGGCTGGAAAAATGAAGGAGTTTTTGAGGCTATCAAGGAGGCGAATCAAATTTTATCTGCCAAAGGAGATGTCGAATCGATAAAATATCTAGGCTACGTTTCTTTGGCCGATAAGCTTTCGCTTATAGCGCATGCCACTGCTTTTGTTTTCCCTTCTTTTTATGAAGGCTTTGGACTTCCGGTACTTGAAGCAATGAGCATGTCGACCCCGGTAGTTGCTTCAAATGCTAGCTCCGTCCCGGAGATAACAGGAAAGGACGGTGCGATTCTCGTTGATCCTTATAAAGAATCAGAAATTCAGGATGCTATCAGTCAGATTATTTCTGACGAAGGCTTAAGAGAGCAGTTAGCAATAAAAGGACACAACCGGGCTCAAGAATTCACTTGGCGAAGATGTGCTGAAAAAACTCTCGCGGTTTATCTTGAGGCTGTAAGCAAATAAAAAAAGCCGCATCAAGCGGCTTTTAAATTTTTCTAGTTATTTAACGAGGTTTATTTCTGCCAGAAGCATAAACAGAAAGGCGAACAGTAAAATTTGCATGGCAATGCCGGCCTTTAAGGGGATATCGTTTTTCATTCTGCCTATTAAGAGGTGGTGATTCCATTTATGAAAGTCGAAAAACCATTTTATTTTCTTAGATTTGGTTAGTACATAGCTAGCCACTAGAAGATCTGGAATAATTCCCCCGACAATTCCCCAAATAACTCCGTCGTCCTTGGCAAAAGTGAAATTTTTAAACATGAACAGTAGAAAAAAAACGAATACAATGTAATCAATTAATCCGTAGGCAGCTAAAGACTTGATTTTTTCTTCCTCGTTGAGTTTTTTGTTGAGCAATCCGAAAAAACGTTTGCCTAGTTCTTTGTCGCCGTGAGGAATAATATCCATGACAAAGTGGAGCGCGAAGTTGATTAGAAATGACAAAATCGGATTAGCGATTTGTGTGCCGACCAAGGCTCCGGTGGCGGCGTGAATAGTAATAAACATATTATCCGTATTATAGCAAAAATAGGCAGATAAGTGAACTATTATTTTTTCTGCTCAAATGTTTTTTGAAATATTTTAGCTAAAATAAAAAAATCTCGAAGCATCGAGATTTTTTTATTCAGAGTAGCAGGGGAGGGAATTGAACCCTCGACCAAAGGCTTATGAGTCCTCTGCTCTACCACTGAGCTACCCTGCCAAGGCGCCCGCGGCGCGGGACGGAGGGAGTATAGGGCCGGCCCGCCCTTGTCCAATCGAAAAGCGGGACGGATGACGAGTGACGAGTGACGAGTGACGAGTGACGAGTGACGAGTGACGAGTGACGAGTGACGAGTGACGAGTG